>JAJYRX010000098.1 GCA_021793875.1 Pseudomonadota bacterium | reverse complement strand
GTCGTAAACAAGCATTAAGCAGCCAAGGTCAAGCTGAAACCGAAGAAGAGTTCTCTGGCGCGGTACGACCGGAAGATCGCCCCGAAAACAACCTGCCACAAACTGCCATAGTAATGGCTGCTGTATGCGCTGTTGCCTGGGTGTCTAACACCATAAATGGCGCATCGCTTGGTGCCGCTTTACCAGGCATGATTATTCTGTATGTTATGACAATGCTTGGGCTACTTATAACCCGTATTATGCCTTTCTACTTACCTGGCGTAGCATGGGTTTCATTGGTCAGCATTGTTATGACCTTGCCATGGTTTCCTGGCAATGAATGGATGGTAGAACACCTTAAGGCTATTGATTTCTTAGCAATAGTTACACCGGTATTGGCCTACGCTGGCTTAGCTCTTACTAACACTGAATTCGATATGTTTAAGCGCACAGGCTGGAAGCTAATAATTACTGCTTTGTTAGTATTTACTGGTACATTTTTAGGCTCGGCAATTATTGCTCACATAATGCTTTAATTTCAAGGTGCAAATATGAAGGTATGCGTAATTGGCTTAGGCCAAATGGGTGGGAACATGGCCCTTACCCTGCAAAAATCCGGCTTTAATGTTGTTGGTAGTGACGTGTCTGATCAAGCTCGCAAGCGTATGCAAAAGAAGGGGGTTACCGTTGTTGAGCCAGAGCAAATACCACAGGCAAATATTTATTTGCTTTCCTTACCAACATCAACACATGTGGAAGAAGTCGTATTTAGCAAGCCTGGCCTATTACGCTTAGCTCCTAAGGGCAGCATTATTGCTGATACTTCTACAAGTGACCCTGAAAGCTCAAAGAAATTGGCATCACAAATTTTAGACGCCGGACTGCAATGGCTAGATGCCCCCGTAAGCGGGGGGCCTCAAGGGGCTGCCACCGGCACCTTGGGCATGCTTTTAGGTGGCAGCAAACAAACTATAAAGCAAGCACAACCGGTAATAAATGCCCTGGCTGCCAAACATACGCATGTGGGTGGCCCTGGCGCAGGTCATATAGTAAAGCTAGCAAACAACTTTTTATGTGCAGCACATTTAGTTAGCACAGCACAAGCAGTTGCCATGGCAAAAAACCTGGGCGTAAGCCCTGAAGACTGCCTTGCTGGTATTAACAGCGGTTCGGGTCGTAGCGCAGTTAGCGAAGTTAACTTCCCCAAATGGGTGTTGTCTCAAAGCTTTGATTCAGGCTTTACCATGGGGTTAATGCGAAAAGACTTAAACCTTGCCTATCAAGCATCTAAAAAAGCAAACATACAGCAAGGCGTGCTTGATGCTGTGCTACGTGCATGGCAAGATGAATCTAGTTCAATTGACAATGCACAAGACTTTAACTGCATAGTAAAAAACTTTTTATGAATACGCTAAACCAAACAGCCCTAAACCAACTCAATAATAATCTTGAGTACTTTAAACTAAACGCTGCTAGCCCACTGTCTAATTGGGTCAATGGCAAGTTATATGCTGGTCAGGGTGAAAACATATCACTTCTTAACCCAGTAACAAACTTAGAGCTAACAGTTTATAGCGATGCTGGGCCCAACTTGCTTGATAAAGCAGTTAAGGCAGCACAAGAAGCCCAGGTTAAATGGCAGTCATTAACCGCCAGTCAACGTGGTCGCCTTATGCTACAGGCTATTGCTGGGCTACAAGGACACGAAGAACAGCTGGCGCAGCTTGAATCTGTCGTATCTGGCAAACCTATAAGAGATTGCCGTGCCGAAGTCGAAAAGGTACGGGAAATGTTTGAGTATTATGCCGGCTGGTGTGACAAATTACATGGTCAGGTTATACCTGTTGCTGGTAGTCACTTTAATTACGTTAGGCATGTACCGTATGGGGTTGTTGGACAAATTACTCCTTGGAATGCACCAATGTTTACCTGTGCATGGCAACTTGCACCCGCAATAGCGGCAGGTAACGCTGTAGTGCTAAAACCTTCCGAACTAACCCCATTTACGTCTGTAGTAATAGCAAAATGTCTGGAACAGTCAGGTCTGCCAACGGGATTAATTAATATTGTTAATGGCTTGGGTCATACAACTGGCGCAGCCCTAACAAATCACCCTAATATTGCAAAACTAGTATTTGTTGGCTCACCAAGCAGCGGCAAGTCTATAGCTTCAGCGGCTGCAAGCAGGCTGGTTCCATCGGTATTAGAGTTAGGCGGAAAATCGGCCAATATAATATTTGCCGATGCCAATTTAAACAACGCCATACCGGGCGCTCAGGCCGCAATATTTGGGGCAGCTGGGCAAAGCTGCGTAGCGGGCTCAAGGCTTCTGGTGCATGAATCAATTATTGATACTGTATGCAATAAACTAGCAGATGCTTGCCCAAATATAAAAACTGGTTTGCCATCAGACCCGCAAACTCAAATGGGCCCACTACAAAACGCAGCCCAGTTTAAAAAAGTTAACAGCATGATTGCCCAGGCCCTAGAAGATGGTGCCATCCTAGTTACCGGAGGTGGCTTCCCCCAGGAACTACCCAAGGATGCTAGCAATGGGTATTTTATAGAGCCAACTGTATTACGTAACGTAAGCCCTAACATGCAAATTGCGTGTGAAGAGGTTTTTGGGCCAGTGCTTGTTGTAATGCCGTTTAGCTCAGAAGAGCAAGCAATTAGTTTAGCCAATGGCACACGTTATGGCTTAGCCGGTGCGGTGTGGTCACAAGATACAGCACGCGCTCACAGGGTGGCACATCAGTTACGTGCAGGTACAGTCTGGATAAACAGCTATAAAACAATTAGCGTAATGTCGCCTTTTGGTGGTTTTGGTGAAAGTGGTTATGGCCGCTCAAGCGGCCTTGCAGGCTTACAAGAGTACACCATTCAACAAAGTGTGTGGGTAGAAACCGCTGAAGAGTCTACAGTTGCCATGGGTTATGGGGCTGGCTAGGTGTTTAACAATACTAATAAACACCTAACAAGCCGTAAAATTTAATTTGCCATTTATAGCTTAGCTTGGCATTCCACCATCTACCAGCATGGTTTTAGCAGTTATATAGCTAGACTCGTCAGATGCTAAAAATACGTACATAGGTGCCACATCTTCGGGCGTGCCTTGCCTGCCAAGCGGTACTATACCCTGCACCACTTCGTCCTGTGCATCGTGTCCACCCATGTAGTCTATAGCCGGGTTGTTAAATGGAGTGTCAATCCATCCTGGTAGCACCGAATTAACTCGTATGTTGTCTGGGGCCAATTCAAGAGCCAACGTTTTAGAAAAAGTTACTACAGCACCTTTAGTGGCAGCGTAGGCTACCATTCCGGGAGCTCCTCTTACCCCAGCTAACGATGAAGTTGTAATAATGGAACCACCACCCGCCCTTTTAAGCGCAGGTATGGTGTGTTTGGCTGCTAAGAATGTGCCACGTACGTTAATGTCAAACAAAGTATCCCAAGTTTCGGAGCTAAAATCTTCCACATCACCAGTGCGCATCATGGCTGCAAAAATTGGCACTGTGGTAATTCCACCCAAAATGTTTTCGGCTTGCAGAACTGCTGTTTTAATAGATTCTTCATCTAATATATCGAATGGCACAGCGACAGCCTTAACCTGATACTCAGAACTTAATTGCTCAGCTAGCTGCATAGCACCGTCAATATTTAAGTCGGCAATAACCAAATTTGCACCGTTTTGTGCAAACTGTATGGCTGTTGCCCTTCCAATGCCTGTGGCTCCACCAAAAAACAATGCTTTTTTGCCTTGTAAACGCATAATTCCTCCTGTGCGGTTAATTAACCACTCTAATCATCATTAGCTTTTTTCTGTTCTAAATTAAATTCTGGTTTGGGCATAGTGTTAGGTGCTAGAAAACATGCCACCTGGTTTACCGGTTTATTTTCTGTTGCCTGCTGGCCTTGTACAGCTGTAAGCTTTGGGTCATCGGTATGGCACTGGTCAATAGCAAATGGACACCTACTTCTAAAAGTACACCCTGGACCTATATCTACAGGGTCTGGCGGTTCCCCATCAAGCAAGTAGGCAGACATTGGGAACGGGTTGTGCTCGGTTGTTGGGGCAGCGCTTAATAAAGCACGTGTATATGGATGTGCTGGTTTGGTGAAAATGTCCTCATTATTTGCAAGCTCAACAATGCGACCAAGGTACATAACACCAATGCGTTGACATACCCTACGCACTAATGCCAGGTCGTGCGATATATATATGTATGTTATGCCGCGTTCTTTCTGTAACTTTTCAAATAACTCTATAAACCTTGCTTGCTCAACCTGATCTAACGAAGAAAGAGTTTCATCAAGTATTAAAAGTTCAGGCTCTAGCACTAGGGCTCTAGCCATGTTTACCCTTTGACGTTGGCCCGCACTTAACCCAGTGGGCAAACGATGATAAAGCGATTCCGACAACCCAACTTCTCGCATAACAGCATGTACTTTTTCTTGTAACTGTTTGCCAGAGCTTAACCTATGTATGCGTAAGGGCTCACCTATTATCCAACCTATAGATTTATGCGATGGAATTGCGTTGTATGGGTCTTGTAATAGCAGCTGAAAACGGCGTCTTAATTGTAGTAACTTATCGCCTTTCAGATGGGTTACATCATTACCATCAAAAACAATTGAACCGGTGTCGGTTATCTCCAAATAGCTAAGCAAGCGAGATAAAGTAGATTTTCCGCAGCCTGATTCCCCAATAATGCCAAAACTTTCGCCTTTTTGCACGCTAAAGCTTGTGCCTCTAACGGCTTGCACCTGGCGTCGGGTGAAAACTTTATTCGGATCTGGCACCTCGTAGATTTTGGCTACATTATCAACCTCCAAAATGGTGTTACTTGATTCTACTTGCGGTGGTCGCTGTGCCTGCGGACTCCATATCTGTGGTGCCCGCTTTAACAAGGTGCGGGTGTATTCATGTTCGGGTCTAGTTAATAGCGTTTGCACATGAGTATTTTCTACAATTTCCCCTTTTGCCAACATAAGCACATCATCAGCAATTTCACCTATAACACCTAAAGAAGATGAAATAAAGATTACGGCAGTTTCAAAGTCATCTTGTAGTTGGCGCAGCAATCGCAGTATTTGCGCCGATACGGTTACGTCTAACGGTTGCGTAATATTATCTGCTACTAATAACCTGGGGTTGGTTATCAGAGCGTCGACAATTAGTGCACGCTGCATCATTCCGCCACTAAACTGAAACGGATACTCATGAAAGCGCTGTGCAGCCTGCGGTATACGTACGGCGTCTAAAAGATCTATAACCCTTTTCTTTGCTGAAGCTCGGCTTACACCTGGTTCTACCGACCGTAATTTTTCCATTATTTGCCAGCCCACCGGCAAGGTTGGATCTAAAGCACTTCCTGGATCGGCACCAATATAGGCAATTTCAGTGCCTCTTAAACCACCCATTCTTGATTGGGGTAGCTGTAGAAGGTCAGTATCGTTATAAATAACCTGTCCTTCGGTAATTTTTAATGGGTCGGGTAACCAGTTAACTAAAGCACGAGAAAGTACTGTTTTACCTGAACCACTCTCACCCATTATTCCCAGAACTGAGCGTGTCCCCAGATCAAAGCTTATGTTTTTTAATAATATACGTTCGCTATCACTGTATTGAATACCAACAGTAAGATCGCGCACTTTAAGGACATCGGATGCATGCCGGGCAGCAGTGGATTGACTATTTTGCGTAGCTAGCATTAATCGGTCCCCCTCAAAATACGGTTTCTAGCGCGCTCCAGAATGCCACCCATCAGGTTAAGACTGGTTAATACTATGGTTAGTAATATTCCTGGCACTATGGTTATCCACCAGGCGTTAAGCAAGTACTGCGTTCCTGAAGAAATTATGGTGCCAAAGGTAGGCGTTGGAGGTTGTATTCCTATTCCAATAAAACCAAATATGGCCTCAAAAATCATCATGCGTGCAATATCAAGCACCGCCACAAAAGC
>JAJYRX010000097.1 GCA_021793875.1 Pseudomonadota bacterium | reverse complement strand
CTATAACGTTACCCACAGACTTACTCATTTTGTGACCTTTTCCATCTACAACAAAACCATGTGTCAGCAAGGCTTTATAGGGAGGTTGACCGTAAAGCATGCAAGAGGTTAGTAGTGATGAATGAAACCATCCACGGTGCTGATCAGAGCCTTCTAGATATAGATCTGCCGGCCAGCCAAGCACTTCAGAGTGTGATCCTTTTATATTATTGTCTTTTCCACCCATTACAGTTGCATGTGTGGTTCCGGAGTCAAACCATACATCGAGGGTATCAAGGTTTTTTATGTAATTACTGGCATCGTCGCCAAGCAAGTCTTCAGGCTGTATTGTCTGCCATATTTCTATCCCATGCTTCTCTATTAGGTTGGCAATCTGCTCTATTAGCTCTGGAGTTCTAGGGTGTAGTTCACCAGTTTCTTTGTGCACGAAGAAAGCCATGGGAACCCCCCATTGTCGTTGTCTGGATAGAGTCCAGTCAGGCCTATTGGCAATCATGGCATGTAGTCGTGCACGACCCCAGGAAGGATAAAAATTTGTGTTTTCAATACCTTCAAGGGCAGTCTCTCGGAGAGTTTTTCCTTCTTTAGGCTGAATATCCATGCCAGCAAACCATTGGCTAGTAGCACGATATACAACTGGAGTTTTATGTCTCCAACAATGCATATAACTATGATTAATTTTTTGTTTATGCAGCAGGTTCCCGCATTTTTCTATGACTTCAACAATGGCTGGGTTTGCTTTCCATATCATTTGCCCACCAAACAGTGGTAACGATTCTGCATAGACCCCATTTGCTGTTACTGGGTTTATTATGTCGTCGTCTGATAATCCATGCTTTTTACAAGATAGAAAGTCTTCTACACCGTAAGCGGGGGATGAGTGAACAATGCCCGTGCCAGAGTCGAGTGTGACGTAGTCTGCTAGGTAAATTGGAGAGACTCGATTGTAGCCTTCATCGGTGTTGGCAAGAGGGTGGTAAAACTTTAAAAACTCAAGTTGTTGTCCGGTAGTTGTTGCAATAACAGTGCCAGACAGGTTCCATTGTTCTAGACATTCTTCTACGAGATCTTCTGCTATTAAAAGCAGTTTTCCAAATGACTGTTTAGAATCGAGCTCAACTAGCGCATATGAGAACTCAGGGTGTACGTTAAGAGCCTGGTTTGCTGGTATTGTCCAGGGTGTAGTTGTCCAGATAGCAACTGCACCTGAGCTAACAGAGTCTAGTTTAAAGGCTTGAGCGATTTTTTCAGGCTCAGCAAATGGGAACGCAACGAATATAGAGGTGTCTTCACGATCAGCATACTCAACCTCGGCTTCGGCAAGGGCTGATCTGCAGTCAAAACACCAGTTAACAGGCTTTAAACCACGGAAGACAAAACCTTTTTCCATGATTTTAGCTAATACTCTTAGCTCATTTGCCTCGTTGCTGTAGTTCATCGTCAAATATGGATTGTCCCAGTCTCCTAAAACACCCAGACGTTTAAAATCATTTCGCTGGTTATCAATTTGCTTTAGCGCATAAGCACGTGCTTTGGATTGGACCTCTGAAACAGGTAAATTTTTGCCGAATTTACGTTCAATTTGAATTTCAATTGGCATGCCATGGCAATCCCAACCCGGGACATAGACAGCATCAAAACCCGCCATATTGCGGCTTTTAATAATTATGTCTTTTAGAATTTTGTTGACGGCATGACCTATGTGAAGGTCACCGTTAGCATATGGTGGACCATCATGCAAAATAAATTTTGGACGACCCTCACTAGCTTTTCTTATAGACTCATAGACTTTATTTTCTTGCCATTGCTGAACCCACATAGGCTCACGTTTGGGAAGGTTGCCCCGCATGGGGAAGCTGGTATTAGGAAGGTTTAATGTTTTACTGTAGTCCATGAGTGACAAAATAATCGTTAGCTTGCCGCATATCTTGCTCAATAGCGGCTTTCATAGTTGTTAAATTGGGAAATTTAAGCTCTTCGCGAATAAAGCTAAGAAACTCTACACATACAAGTTTACCGTATGCTTGTACATTGGTATTAAGCAAGTGTACTTCGAGCAACATATTCCCTTGCTTTTCTACCGTTGGTCTGACTCCTATACTAGCAACTCCTGGTATGGGAGAGTTATTTAGACCATAGACCATAACCGTATATACCCCTAGTCGTAGTGCGCATTTTTCAGGGGCTTTTATGTTCAAAGTGGGCACACCAATAGTACGGCCCAGTTTGCGGCCATGCAATACGTGACCACTTAGTTGATATGGTCTGCCCAGCATTGAATTGGCTAGCTCTATATTGCCCGAAGACAGACTAGTTCTAATGTATGAGCTTGAAACCCGTAGGCCGTCACTACTTATAATGTCGTCTGTAACATTCAATCCAAAGCTCATCGATGTTGATAGCTTTTCCAGCAATTGAATATCCCCTTCGCGTTTGTGACCAAACTTAAAATCACGCCCAACGAATAGCTCTTTTGTATTTAAACCACTAACGAGCAGTTGCTGCACAAAGATATTTGCAGGCATGTGGGCTAAATGGTGGTTAAAAGGAAGTAGAACTACTTGACGTATTCCATACTTTGTTAAGGCTTGTATTTTGTCCCTGAGACTGCTGATTTGCCTGGGGGCCTGGTTTGATGTTTTGCTTTTCATGGCAAAATAGGCTTTAGGGTGTGGGTTAAAGCTAAGAACCGTAGGAACAAGATTATATTTATTAGAAGTTTGTACCACTTTCTTTATAAGTTGCTGATGGCCAATATGAACACCATCAAAATTGCCAATAGTTACGGCACTAGGATGGTTGTTGTTATGGCGTGGTAGAGATCTATAAATTTTAATTAGTTTATTCACGTTGGTAGTTTACAATCTTGCAGCAAATATTACAGGGTTAAAGATTGTGGATTCAAAAGAGTGTAGTTTTGTTATTTTAATATCGGGTCGTGGTTCTAATATGCGATCTATAGTTACCAGGATGGCTAAGTCTTCCGGCCCAAGGCGAGGTAAGGTATGTGCTGTAATATCAAATAACCCAGATGCCAATGGGCTGAAATGGGCCAATGATCAGGGAATTGAAACATGCGTGGTTAATCACCATGATTATCCTAATAGGGATTTGTTTGACAAAAGACTAGCTGAAACCATTGAAAAATACCAGCCTGATTATATTTTGCTTGCCGGGTTTATGAGAATTTTAACAGCGGAATTTGTTCGCAAGTTTCAAGGTAAAATTATAAATATACACCCTTCGTTACTTCCTTCTTTTCCTGGCCTTCATACTCATCAGAAAGCTATTGATTCCGGTGTGCTGTGGCATGGGTGCACTGTTCATCTTGTTACTGCTGATTTAGACGCGGGACCAATAATTGCACAGGCGGCAGTTCCTGTACTGCCAGAGGATGATGCCAACACATTATCTGAAAGAGTTTTGTCGGTAGAGCATCAACTTTATTCAGAGGTTGTTGAAGGTCTTATCCAGGGCTTAATAAGCATATCTGGTGTAAATAAGATACAAGTGGCACAAGGGGTCAAAACCACGTTTTATAAAGAAAGCAATAATGTAGTGCATGTTTAGTAATGTGCAGGCAGCCAATGAAAAAGCATCCAAAAGCAAATAAGTCTACCAGTCGGGTTCTTGGCGTAAGAATAAATCAGGTTGAGCAGCTATTAGCAATGTTTATAGGGTCAAAGCTACCTGCTGATGTTTGCTTGACACAATGGATGCGGCAAAATCGTAAAGCAGGTTCAAGAGATAGGTCTGAAGTAGCAAATGCCTTCTTTGACATATTGCGCAACCTTAGATTATATAATCACTTATCATCCTCAGGGTTTGGTCCTGAAACCAGACGGCTAGCCATACTTGGTTTGTTTGCAAGCAAAGGGTTCAGCGCTATTGCCAATTCGCTAAAACCAGAAGAGAGTATGTGGTTGGATTCCATAAATAAAACTTCACCCAATTACTACTCACCTAGTATTAGATTTAGTTTTCCAGATTGGGCCTATAAGAATATAAAGCGAATTGATGATCCAGAAAGCTTAATGATGGCTTTGAACCAAGAGGCATCTCTTGATTTGCGAGTTAATACTCTTAAGTCTGATAGAAAAACTGTTTTAGAGACGTTAAGTCAGCCTGAGTTTTCTGTTTATAAGCCTGTTGCTGGTGTGTATTCACCTTGGTCCATTAAGCTTATTGGGCGGCCTCCTGTAAATCAGTGGGAGCTTTTTAAGAAAGGTGTGATTGAGGTACAAGACGAGGGCAGCCAAGTCTTATCTGCTTTGCTTGCTCCACGGCGCGGAGAAATGATTATAGATTATTGTGCGGGGGCCGGCGGAAAAACATTAGCCATAGGTGCAATGATGCGCTCTACGGGCCGTTTGTATGCGTTTGATATATCAGCTCGTCGGTTGTCCAGAGCACGGCCACGTATAGCTCGTAGTGGGTTATCCAATGTGGTAAGTGTTGTTATACAGGAGAATAACGATAAACGCGTACAGCGTTTATATGGTAAAGCAGATAGAGTGTTGGTTGATGCTCCATGTACTGGGTTTGGTACATTACGACGAAATCCTGACCTTAAGTGGCGTATCAGTGATAACGATCTTAAAAATCTAGTTAACCAACAGGCCAACATTTTGGATCAAGCGGCTATGTGTGTTAAAAAGGGCGGTAGGCTTGTTTATGCTACCTGTAGCATATTTTCTCTGGAAAATGAACTTCAAATTGATGGTTTTCTCAAGCGTAATAAAGAGTTTAGGCTGTTACCAGCGGGAACTATTCTCAAAGATGTTTGCCCAAGCATTAACCTTAATGGCCCTTACTTACAGCTTAGGCCAGATACCCACGGAACCGACGGGTTCTTTGCAGCAGCACTAGAGCGCATTAATTAATATAGGGGTATTGTTAATAAAAGGTATTAACACATAGGCAAACGCGATAAACTTGTAGCAACAGCCTTTATAAAGTATTAGGTATATGAACACATTTACACAATTTATGGCTAACGGCTTATTAGATTGGTCATGGTGGCAAGTTGCCCTAGCAGCTCTTGCTCTTACACACGTAACCATTATTGCTGTTACCATTTTTCTCCATAGAAGCCAGGCACACCGAGGGTTAGACCTTCACCCAGCAGTAATGCATTTTTTCAGATTCTGGCTATGGCTAACTACCGGTATGGTTACCAAAGAATGGGTCGCAATACATCGCAAGCACCATGCTAGAGTAGAGCGCGAAGGTGACCCGCATTCTCCAGTTGTTTTTGGTTTGGGAATGGTGTTTTTCCGCGGTGCCGAACTATATCGGAACGAGGCAAAGAATCCTGAAACATTGAAGCGTTTTGGTCACGGCACTCCTGACGACTGGATTGAGCGTAACCTGTACGCCAAACATAATCTATTAGGTATTTTAATAATGTTAGGCATTGATCTAGCATTGTTTGGAGCTTTGGGTTTAACAGTTTGGGCAATACAAATGGCCTGGATTCCTTTCTGGGCAGCTGGTGTTGTTAACGGCGTTGGTCATGCACTTGGTTATCGCAATTTTGCTAGCCCAGACACAAGTACAAATATAGTGCCCTGGGGAATCATAATTGGTGGTGAGGAACTGCATAATAATCACCATGCATACGGAACCTCAGCAAAGTTCTCAAGTCGCTGGTTTGAGTTCGATTTAGGCTGGTGCTATATACAAGTATTAAGGTTTTTTAAACTGGCAACAGTGCGCAAAGTGGCGCCTAAACTTAAACTAGAATCGGTTTCGTCTGGTGTTAGCCTATCCACTCTGCAAGGTGTTATTACTCACCGTTATGAGGTTTTAGCACGTTATTCATTGTTACTTAAAAAAGCTGCTCGACAAGAGCTTGCAAAGCTGCGTAATGCTGCTGAAAGTGGCTCTTATGGGGTTAGTAGTTTCAAAGAGGCAAAAAAATTAATTCTTGCATCTGAAGACGAACTTTCCGAACAGCAGAATAATAA
>JAJYRX010000096.1 GCA_021793875.1 Pseudomonadota bacterium | reverse complement strand
CCGATCTTAGCTGCAATATGGTAAGCGACACATTTACCATCACACTCACAAGAGTGCTACGCTGTCCTGCCTCCTGGCGCTTTTTATCAAAGTGCTTACCCATTTGTGAAAATTAAGTTATGCGCAAACCTGGTTCTGCTCCGGGCCATGGCTCTAATATATAAAGACCTGGATTGTTTTTTTCATTAGCATGAGACGCGGCTAGAACCATTCCTTCAGAGATGCCAAAACGCATTTTCCTTGGTGCTAGATTAGCAACTACCACGGTTAGCTTGTTTATTAAATCTTTAGGTTCATATGAAGACTTTATGCCTGAAAACACTTGTCGGGTTTTACCTTCACCAACATCAAGAACTAGTCTTAGAAGTTTGTCAGACCCTTCTACATGCTCACAATTAATTATGCGAGCAACGCGCAGATCGATTTTCATGAAGTCTTTTATATCTATGGTTTCTGCAATAGCTTCTCCACCGGGCAAAGCTTGATTGTTATCTTCTTCCGGTGCTTCTAACAAAGCGTCCAGATGTGTGGGTTCTACACGCTTCATAAGATGCTTAAACGGCTGAATTTGTTGTGGTAAAGAGCTTATGTCTGACCACTTATATGGTGTTTCGTCAGAAAAAAGATTATTAGCAACTGTATTTGCCAAGTTTGGAAGAACCGGTGCTAGCATTATTGTTAAAGCTTTGAAACCAGCCAGCGCACGAGAGCATATATCTTGTAATTGTGCTTTTTGTTCGTGATTGGCCTGCTTTATGTCTTTTGCAATTAGCCACGGTTTTGCATTATCAAATGCCTGGTTTACAGTATCAGCGTAAGACATGGCCAGTCTTATGGCGCGCCCATATTCTCGTGCTTCGAAAGCTTTACGCACGGGCTCAGCCGCATCTTTTTGTGCAGTTATAAGTGCATCTGTATTGCCTACGTAGGCCAGCTGACCATTAAAATGTTTGCTTATAAACCCAGCTGCTCTACTGGCAATATTTACATATTTTCCTACAAGGTCACTATTAACTCTAGTCATGAAGTCGTCAGGGTTGAAGTCTATATCTTCAACTGAGGCGTTTAGCTTTGCTGCTATGTAATATCGCATCCATTCGGCATTCATGCCAATATCGAGGTATTTAATAGGTGATATACCAGTGCCTCGGCTTTTTGACATTTTTTCACCGCTAACGGTTATGAACCCATGCACATGCAGGTTATCTGGTGTTTTCCTTCCAGAAAATTTAAGCATAGCAGGCCAAAAGAGCGCGTGAAAATAAACTATATCTTTACCAATGAAGTGTATTTGCTCGGTACTGCCATTTACATCCATTAGGTCGTCGTAGTCTATACCCTGTTTTTTACAATATGCTTTAAGGGAAGCAAGATACCCTACAGGTGCATCTAGCCAAACATAAAAGTATTTGCCCGGTGCGTCTGGTATAGGAATGCCATAGTATGGCTCGTCACGCGATATATCCCAGTCATTAAGGCTTGCCTCTGAGTCTTGCGACTCGCCCAGCCATTCGCGGGTTTTTGCCAGCACCTCGGGTTGTAAATGAGACATACCATTGCTGCTTTGGCCATTAGTCCATTTACGTAAAAACTCTACACATCTGGGGTCTGAAAGTCTAAAGAAGAAGTGCTCGGAAGACTTTAGTATAGGTGTTGCGTTTGTGAGCGTTGAGTATGGATCTATTAGTTCGGTAGGTCGGTATACTGCGCTACAAGACTCACAAGAGTCACCATATTGATCTTGCGCTTTACAGTGAGGGCATTGTCCTTTTATGTATCTGTCGGGTAAAAACATACCCTTAACCGGATCAAAGAACTGCTCTATGGTTTTGCTGTATATAAGACCAGACTCTTTAAGGTCTTTATAGATTGATTGTGATAGCTCAATGTTTTCAGGTGACGATGTAGAGTGCCAGTGGTCAAACTCTATGTGGAACCCATTTAAATATTGTGGACGCTCTGCAGCATACCTTTTTACTAGCTCGCGCGGGCTTATACCTTCGCTTTCTGCTTTTAGCATTATTGGTGCACCATGTGCGTCATCTGCACATACAAAATGCACGGTGTGGCCAGACATTCGCATGGTTCGTACCCAAATATCAGCCTGTATATATTCCATTATGTGGCCAATATGAAATGATCCATTAGCGTAGGGAAGAGCGGTAGTAACAAATATTGTGCGCGACATGTTTTGACAAAAAAGGATTACCGGACAAGCATAGATTTTATCCTGTCCTGCTTAGATTTGAAGTGCTGCTTGATTACAGGTTAAGTATTGTGAACTTTTTTGATAAAGCGATAGCTAAAACGTAGCATACTAGTGCTTACAAAGCTAAAATGCTCTGATGCTGCCAAGCTAATGAAGTTCACGAGCCTTTACATCTATAACATTTGGGTCGTTATACGATGATCCTGTGTAGGTTCGGGTACCATTGCGTTGTGCTTGGCGTTGTGCCCAATAGGCACGTACGCCAAATGGGCGACCTTTTATGCGTGCTACAACGTATAAAACACCAATTGCTATAGCAGTAGACACCATAAACACTACTGCCATGGCAGCTCCCAGCACGCCAAGCAACATTAGTACTATAAAACGTATTGCGTAAGTTAAAGTATTCATAATTTATATTGTACGTTGTAATGCCAAGGTTATCAGGGCATTTATGCATTATTTGGTTATTCTAATACCTTGGTGTTAATTTTGATTGTAAGGCCCGTTTATGAACATTAGTATTGAAAGCATACGTGAAGCACTAGGAAGTGTTACAGACCCACATACTCACAAGCGTCTAGATATATCTGATGAGAACTGCAAAATCAGCATAAGTTCAAATTCCGCAGACGTTGAAATAACCCTACCTTATCCAGCTAATAATGCTCAAGATGAAATACGCGAGCGTATTTCACAAGCTGTGCAATCAACCGGAGCCCAGCTAAACTCTTTGGAAGTAAAAAGTAAAATAATCTCTAGAGCAGTTCAAAAAGGCCTTAGGCCACATGAAGGGGTGCGTAATATTATTGCTGTAGCTTCGGGCAAAGGGGGCGTTGGTAAAAGTACCACTGCTGTTAACCTTACCTTGGCTTTGCGTGACTTAGGGGCAAAGGTTGGCCTACTTGATGCCGACATATATGGCCCTAGTGTTCCAATAATGCTTGGTTTATCAGGTAAGCCTAAAAGTGTAGATGGCAAAACCATGGATCCACTAGTTGGCCACGATGTGCAGGCGAACTCAATAGGCTTTTTGTTAGATGAAGACGCTCCCACCATTTGGCGTGGTCCTATGGTTACGCAGGCTCTTACGCAGCTTCTTACACAAACTAACTGGAAAGATCTCGACTTCCTCGTTATAGATATGCCCCCTGGTACAGGCGATATAGCTCTTACAATGGCTCAGAGAGTACCGTTGGTTGGCGCTGTTATAGTTACCACACCACAAGACCTGGCCCTTGCGGATGTCAGACGAGGTCTACGCATGTTCCAGAAAGTTGATGTGCCAATTCTGGGTATAGTTGAGAACATGTCTACGCATATATGTTCTAACTGCGGGCATGTAGAAGCTATTTTTGGTGAAGAAGGTGGGCGCAAGGTGGCTGCTCAGTATAACCAGCCTTGGCTTGGAGCATTGCCTCTAAAAATGGGTATACGAACACAAACTGACTCGGGTAACCCGACAGTTTCAGCAGAGCCAGAAGGGGAGGTTGCGCAAATGTATCGTCGTATTGCGCTACAGGTTGCAGCCAATGTTTCACTTTTACCGGAAGATAACTCAGCATTCACTCCAACTGTGGTTGCGCGTAAGGTTTAATAAAAATACAAATGCGACGTATAAACGCAGGTGCCTTGATTTTTACATTTACGGTGGGGCTTTCGTTTGCTCAGGCTCCAACCGTTATTATTGATCCGGGTGGTGTGCCACCAGCGGCTTTGGGCTCAATAAATGAGGCTGTTGAGGCCATTACCCGGTTAACAGAAGATCAGGACGGAGGTGAAGTTTCACGCCTGCGTCGTCGTGCACACCAGGCAACGTTATCTGCGCTTGAAACCCAAGGGTACTTTACTCCTGTTGTTACTCTAGAGGCGGGTCAGGATGTCGGTGGAGAAACATGGGACATCACAATAGAGCCTGGTGAAAGAACTGTAATACGAGACGTCAATATAGACTTTACAGGTCATATAACACGTCCTGAGTATGAAGACCGAGTAAATACCCTACGAGACGATTGGCCTCTTACCAAAGATATGCCATTTATAAATGCCTCCTGGAGCAAGGCTAAAGAAGACTTGCTGTATGAGGTTAGCCGTAAAGACTTTTATTTTGCCCGCCTTAGCCGTACCAAAGCAACAATTCGAGCTGACGAATCAAAGGCTGACTTGTCTGTGCGCGTAAATAGTGGTCCTAAGGTTCGTATGGGTGAGCTGCAAGTATTCGGGCTTAAGCGTGTGCCACGTAAATTGGTTGAGCGATATGTTAAGTATAGTGAAGGTGATGCTTATGATCAGGAGCTACTAGAAAACTGGCAACAAGCGCTAAATTCAACAGCTTTTTTCAGGGGTGCTTTTGTCACGTTAAACCCTGATGATGCCGGTCAGAGGGTTCTTGCTAATGACGAGATACAGCTGCCTGTGCGAGTGCAAGTGGCCGAGGGCGCTGCTCGCATAATACGCACTTCACTTGGGGTCGATAGCGATAATGGTCCACGAGCAGAGTTTTTATATAGGCAAAATGTAGTTTTTGGTGAGCCGGTTCAACTAGAAACCGGATTGGGGGTTGATAAAAAACGGCAAAGGGCTTTCCTAGATGTGCATTTTCCACCAACCTACTCAGGGTTTGTTGATAGTGTTGGAGTTCTAGCTGACAGGTCAGACATACAAGGTGTACGTAATACCCGCGTTGGTATAGGCTGGAATAGAACACAAGAACGCAAGGCTGCAGGTGATAGTAGAGTCGATTACATGACGCGATTAGGCCTTGTTGTTGCTCATGACACTACCCGATATAAGGGTGCCGAAAA
The DNA here is from genome assembly GCA_021793875.1 of Pseudomonadota bacterium. Lineage (GTDB taxonomy): Bacteria > Pseudomonadota > Gammaproteobacteria > Burkholderiales > Burkholderiaceae_B > JAJYRX01. The sequence continues at coordinate 1,033 of JAJYRX010000096.1, read as the reverse complement.
ATTCTCGGTACCTACCGGAGTGGCAACATGGACATGGCGTAGGCGTGACGTTAATAATATATACGACCCGCGAGAAGGTAATCTTATAGAGTTTGGGTTGGGGGCAGGCTTAACATTGGATAAGTCCGAGCCGTTTTATCGTAGCAGCCTTAGAGCTCAAAAGTGGTGGGATATAGGTAAGCATGATGTCTTAAGCCTCAGGGGTGAGGTTGGTAAGGTTTGGACTAAAACAAGCCGGCTACCAGAAGATTTTGGATACCGCACAGGAGGCTCTAGAACAATACGTGGATACCGCTATCAGAGTATAGGTATTGAGCATGGTGATGCAATTATTGGTGCCGAGGCCCTAGCCGTTCTTAGTCTTGAATACACATATTATTTCACTCCAGAATTGGGTATGAACCTTTTTGTTGACGCTGGTGATGCTGCGCCATCATTCAAAGATCTAAAATGGCATGTTGGTTACGGAACTGGTGTTACATATAGAACACCAGCCGGCCCATTTTCCGTAAGCCTTGCATATGGTCAGCGAGATAAGCGTCTGCGTCTTCATTTTTCATTAGGGATAGCGTTTTGAGTCATAAACGCAGCTGGTTAAAGCGTACTCTTATATGGGCAGGTCCTATTATCACCATATTATTATTGGTGTTAGCAGGTTTTCTGTATTGGGTTTTAACTACAACCGCGGGTGCACGTTGGGCTTTAGTTACGGCGGTGCGCCCCCTTGGTGGCAGTGTTTTAGAGGTTTCTGGCAGTGTTTGGGATGGCTTAAGGCTAGGAAGGCTTACCCTGCCTCTTGATCAGGCTCATATACGCAGTTCAAACATTTATCTTGAGGTGGACTGGAAGCGCCTTCTTGAACGGCATTTACAAGTAAATGAAATATACGTTGGTTGTTTGCAGGTCCATGTGGCAGAACAGAGCGATAAAAAAGATAACAATGAACCGTTCTCTATGCCGTCAATACCAATAACAGCGTCTATAGACAAACTTACTTTGGGTGGTTTGCAAATTGCGCAAAGTCACAATTGGC
>JAJYRX010000095.1 GCA_021793875.1 Pseudomonadota bacterium | reverse complement strand
GGCTTTCAGAATGCAGGTCAGTTTGCTGCCAACCTTGATAAAGTTTTACTTAACTAATAAGCGTGCTGCCTCAAGGGCAAAATAGGTAAGAATGCCATCTGCACCAGCACGCTTAAAACTAACCAATGACTCCATCATAACTTTATCGTGGTCTAGCCATCCGTTTTGTGCAGCTGCTTTAATCATGGCGTATTCACCGCTTACTTGATATGCATAGGTTGGCATGCCAAAGGCATCTTTAACTTCGCGCAAAACATCAAGATAGGGTAAGCCAGGTTTAACCATAACCATATCAGCACCCTCATTGATATCGGCAGCTACTTCTCTTAGTGCCTCTAAGCGGTTGGCTGGATCCATTTGATAGGTTTCTTTATTTGATTCTCCAAGATTAGCTGTAGACCCTACTGCATCTCGAAATGGACCATAAAATGCACTAGCGTATTTGGCTGAGTAAGCCATTATGTTGGTAACACTATGGTTATTCTTTTCAAGAGCCTGTCTTATGGCTCCTACACGTCCGTCCATCATGTCCGATGGCGCAACAATATCTACTCCAGCAGCAGCTTGTGTAAGAGCCTGCTGTACTAAAACATTAACGGTTTCTTCATTAAGAACATAACCATTGTTATCAATCAAGCCATCTTGTCCGTGACTGGTGTAGGGGTCAAGGGCAACATCTGTTAATACGCCCAGTTGCGGGAACTCTTTTTTTATCGTTGCTATAACTCTAGGAATAAGACCGTCTGGGTTAGCCGCTTCCCTTCCGTCTGGTGTTTTAAGAGAGTCATCTATAGAAGGAAATAGGGCAATAACTGGTACGCCTAGTTCTACGCATTGCTCAGCAGCGTGCAAAATAGTATCTGGGGAGTACCGTACTATTCCTGGCATAGACGATACTGGTTGCTTTATGCCCGACCCTTCCATTACAAACACAGGATAAATCAAATCGTTTGTAGTTAGAGTATTCTCACGCATTAGACGTCGTGTGAACTCGTGTTTTCTTAAACGGCGTGGTCGTGATGTTGGAAATTCAGGATTTACAGTAAACGATGTCATGGAACAGCCTTAGGAGATATCCAGTTTTCAATTAGGTTGGTGGCCTGCTCAAGGCCTATTCTACGTGTAGCAGAAAATGGTACTGCAGTAAGCGCGCCTATTGATGCAAGTTCTTTCTGAACTGCAGCCGAAGCTTTAAGACGCTGCCCATAAGGTAGTTTATCGGCTTTGGTAAGTAGGGCAAGAACGGGTATCCCAGTGGGAGCTATCCAGTTCGCCAGACGCTTATCGAGCGTTGTAATACCTCTACGTATGTCTATTGTTAGTACAATACCAGCAAGACTGGATCTGCTGTGCAAGTAACCTCCAAGCACATCGGCCCATTCTTCGCGAGTATTTTTATCTACTGCTGCGTATCCGTATCCAGGCAAGTCTACCAGAAAGCCAAGCCATTCCTCTGTTGCTATGTTGTCGGGTATGCCAAACATGTTTATAAGACGTGTACGGCCCGGAGTTTTGCTGGAATAGGCAAGTCTGCGTTGGTTGGCCAGTACGTTTATGGCAGAAGATTTGCCGCTATTAGACCTTCCTACAAAGCATACTTCTGCTGTTGTAGGAGCCGGTAACTGCTCGGGTTTAGCGGCAGAAGTAACGAAAGTTGCGCGATGTAAAATAGACACTTTGAGGTAAATAATTATTTAATCTTACCTCTATTGTATAATCTTACGTTTGAAACTGTATTTGCGCTAAAGTCGAGGTCTTCATGAAGCGTGTGCTCTCCAGTATGGTCACGGCCGTCAGCCTTGTGCTGGCGTCATCAGTGTTTTCTTTTGCGTTAGCCGAAGGTGTGCCTGCACCTGATGCCGAAAAAGGTAAAGAGCTATACACCAATGGCGATATGAGTCGCGGCATTTTGTCCTGTGCTAGCTGTCATGGCGATGCCGGTAATAGCACTATGTCTGCTAATCCCAATCTGGCAGCAATGCCACACGAATACATAAGCAAGCAGCTACTAGACTTCGTAAAGGAAGAGGGTAACGACCATGCTGCGCGTCGTGGCGCAGACGGTGCCGATTCCATAATGACACCATTTGCCACTGCGCTTACCGAAGAAGACAGGCTCAATCTGGCATATTATCTCGCTCAGCAAGAACTAGACTCTAGTGTTGCAGCTAAGGCTACCAATGAGGATACTATAGAGCGTGGTCAGGAGATCTGGCGTGGCGGTATACCAGAGCGTCGCGTACCTGCATGTGCCGCTTGCCATTCAGCCAATGGTGCCGGAATACCGGGTGAATATCCACGTTTGGCAGGTCAGTTTCCTGAGTATATTGCCGAGCAGCTTAAGCTGTTCCGTAGTGGCGATCGAGCTAACAACGAAATGATGGCCGACATAGCAGACCGCATGTCTGATTCCGATATAGCTGCTGTTTCCGACTACGCAGCGGGTTTGCGCTAAGCTGATACAGCTGGAACCTTTCGGCGTATAAATAGTCCAAAACGGGGGCAGCATAGTTGCAGCTCCCGTTTTTTATTACTTAAAGCTATATTAGTGACTAAAAGTTCTAACTTGCGCCGATTAGGCGCCGACATATTCGAGTTGCTTGGCTCAATGCGTTTTGCAGTGAGCCTACTTATGTTTATATGTGTTGCCAGTGTCATTGGTACGGTATTGCAACAAAATGACTTTGCCAATACATATATGGATAAGTTCGGCCCATTTTGGTTTGTTCTGTTCGATAAGTTTTCTATTTGGCAGGTATACAACAGTTGGTGGTTTTTGCTAATAATGGGCTTTTTGGTGGTTTCTACATCACTGTGCCTGATTCGAAATACACCAAAGTTTTTACGTGATGCTCGTACATTTCGCGAATATGTGCGTGGCAGTAGCCTAAGGGCGTTTCCACACAGAATAGAGGCTCAAAGCTCTGATGCCCCAGCAAGAACACTTGAAAAGTTTGAACAGTTAATGCCACGTATGGGGTATCGCTATAAAGTGCGTGAAGACGCTAATGGCGAATATATGCTTGCTGCTAAAAAAGGCAGTACCAATCGTTTAGGTTTTATTTTTGCGCACGCCGCCATTGTGGTAATTTGCGTTGGCGGCCTTCTAGACAGCGAGCTTCCAGTACGTATGCAGGTATGGTTTGCTGGTAAAAGCCCAATAATGGGTAATATGCTTATATCAGAGGTTCCCGAGTCCGGCAGGCTACCTTTGGGAAACCCTAGTTTCAAGTCTCACCTGCTGCTGCCTGAAGGCGCAGAAAGCGGGCATACAATTATTAACTACGATGAAGGTGTTTTAGTTCAGCCTATGCCGTTCACCATACGGCTAAAAGAGTTCATAGTAGATTACTATTCCACTGGTATGCCTAGTAGCTTCAAGAGCGAGGTTACTGTAATAGATCACGAAACAGGTGATCAGTTCGATCAAACTATAGAAGTTAACGAGCCACTACGATATAAAGGGGTAACCGTTTATCAGTCTAGTCTTGATGATGGGGGCAGCAAGCTAGAGTTGGTAGGGTATCCGCTTAGTGGACCTTCTAATAAAACCTTTGATGTTGGCGGCACAGTTGGTAAAGCAACAGAACTTGATATTAATACAGGTGGTATAAAACAAAGCTATAAGCTTGACCTTACTGAGCTTAAAGTGATTAACGTAGAAAACCTTGCTGGTGACCTTCCACAACCTAAGCCATTAGTTGAGCATGTTGCGGCTGTGACAGGCAGCGCAGCGGGGCGTAAGAATGATAATCTGGTCAACGTTGGTCCTAGTATTACATACAAGCTTATAGGCGACGATGGGCAGTCGTATGAGTTTATAAACTATATGCTGCCGATGGAGCTTGATGGAAGCAAGGTTTATCTTGGCGGTGTGCGGCAAACTCAAGCCGATCTTTTCCGATACATACGCTTTCCTGCCGATGAGAAAGGTACTCTGAACGAATTCATGGATTTACGAGCTGCTTTGGCTAACAAGGGAACCTTACGTCAGGCAATAGATAACTTTGCCGCTAAAAATGCTACCGATATGCTTCCCAAAGATACCCTTTCCAAAGCAGCACTCGGAGCAATGGAATCTTTTGCCCGTGGTGGCTTTGACGGTATTATTGGTAATGTTCCCGCAGAAGACCGTGAAAAAGTCCTGCAGTTTGCCGTGCCAATGGTACAGATGACTCTTACAGAGTTGCGCGACATTATGCGCGAACAAACTGGCAGGGAAGTTTTGCCAGAAAGTGGTATACAAGCTCAAGAGGCACAGAAATGGATTCATAACGCACTACTAGCCTTTGCTAATTTGCCCGATTATCCAGCACCTGTGTTTCTGAATATAAAGAGTTTTAACGAGCGAAAGGCAAGCGTTTTTCAGGTTACCCGCAGCCCAGGTAAGCTTACTGTATATCTAGGTTGTATATTCCTTGTTCTGGGAGTGTTTGCCATGTTCTATATTCGTGATAGGCGCGTTTGGATATGGATTAGACCAGAATCTGGAGGTAGTATGGTCACCGCTGCTATGACTTCACAGCGCCGTAATTTAGATTTCACACAAGAATTCAACCGCTTCAAAAAAGCTTTTCAAAGCCTGTTTGGTTAAAAAGGTGTTATATGTCCGGTTCTGCTATATCGTCACAAACCCCTGATTGGGACGCAATGCTGGCAAGCGGTGATGCACGTGGTCAGCGTGGTCGTCCTGGTATTTCAGACATAGTATTTTTCTTGCTGCTATCGTTAGGCGCAGCATATGCGTTGTTTAACTATGGTTTTGCTATGGACTACTACGAGAAGCTAATTCTCGTTTCCGCGGTGCCCTTCTTCGCATGGGCCGCATGGCTGTGGCACCCATTGCGCAATGTTATGGTTCTTGCCGGGCTTACCGCCTTACTTGCCATATGGCTATACAGCGACGGTAATGGTCTTATTAATGGAGATATTACGCGTGCTGACTCCGTATTCCTTTTGAAATATCTAATATCATCACAATCTGCAGTTTTGTGGATGTGTGCATTGTTTGTTCTAGCAACGGTGTTTTACTGGGTTGGCATGTTTAGTAAAACGGCCGGCTGGATGGCAACAGGGTTAACCTGGTCTGCCGTATTTTTTGGTACGGTTGGCTTACTAGTGCGCTGGCGTGAAGGTCATTTGCTAGGCCCTGATATAGGTCATATACCAGTAAGTAATTTGTACGAGGTGTTTGTGCTATTTGCACTGATAACAGCCTTGTTCTACCTTTATTATGAACGTCGTTATGCCACACGTTCGCTAGGTGGCTTTGTTCTGTTGGTTATATCTTCTGTGGTTGTATTCCTAATGTGGTATTCCATAACCCGCGATGCACATCAAATACAACCATTGGTGCCTGCTCTTAAAAGTTGGTGGATGAAATTACATGTTCCTGCAAACTTTGTAGGTTATGGCACATTCTCTTTGGCAGCAATGGTTGGTTTTGCCTATTTGGTGAAAGAACATGGCAATACAACTTCTAAAAAACAACTTATACCATTATTTTTACTGGGTGCAATCCTATGTGCAGAACCAATGATATTCGGTTCACCTGACTTATCCCTTACATGGATGATGTATTTTGGTATAGGTGCCTTGTTAGTAGGTGTTATTCTGGCGTTTCGTAAGCCTATTGCAGATCGTCTGCCGTCTCTAGAAATTCTGGACGACATTATGTATAGGGCTATTGCCGTTGGGTTCGCATTTTTTACAGTAGCAACAATATTAGGTGCACTATGGGCCGCTGATGCCTGGGGTGCATATTGGCAATGGGATCCTAAAGAAACTTGGGCGTTAATAGTCTGGCTTAACTATGCAGCTTGGTTGCATATGCGCCTTATCAAAGGCTTGCGTGGAGCAATGGCGGCGTATTGGGCTCTGGCAGGTCTGGTCATCACCACCTTCGCCTTCCTTGGCGTCAACATGTTCCTTTCGGGCTTGCATTCATACGGCGAACTTTAGTTTCGTTCGTTGCGTAGTCGCCCTGCAGGCGCGGCCGGTGTCACGCCCTTTTCGGTTCGGCCAGGCCATTCGATTGCGTCAAAATTCGTGCCTGAAGGCGCCATA
>JAJYRX010000094.1 GCA_021793875.1 Pseudomonadota bacterium | reverse complement strand
GATCTCTGCTTGCTATATACAACTACGTGAGTATGATCATCGGAAATGGCAAAAGGCTTAAGCAACGTGTCAGACTTTAGATTAAAGAATTGCTTACCTGACCTTTGACGTGTACTCATATTATCGACCGTAGCAATGAAGCCCAGGCCTTTTGCAGTACTAAAAATATACTTTTGATTTGTAGTACCAAGTATGTAGTGCTTAACTTTGCTACCGGGTTCCAAATCTATCATCGAGGTTACTGGCTGACCATCACCCCTCGCAGATGGTAAATCTGCAACAGCAATAGTGTACACCCTTCCGTCATTGGAAATAGCAAGAAGATCATCTGTTGTACGACACTCTATTGTGTCGTACATTGAGTCACCAGCCTTAAAGCCAAACTGCTGCTTGTCGTGTCCATGACCCTGCCTTGACCTTAGCCATCCTTTTTGCGATATAACAGCAGTTACAGGCTCATCTGGCACCCTTGTCTCAAGCACTGCACGCTCGGCCACCTGTATAAGAGTGCGTCTATCATCGCCATATGCTTTCGCATCTGACTCCAGCTCCTTTATTATCAGTCGCTTGAATGCCTTCTCATTTTCAAGTAACTCTTTAAGGTTAGACTCTTCAATACGTTGCTTCTCAAGCTCCTGCTCTATTCTTATACCCTCAAGACGTGCGAGTTGACGCAATCGCATCTCAAGAATGTCTTCAGCCTGTCTCTCACTTAGCGAGAACCGTTGCATAAGAGATTTCCTAGGGTCATCAGACTCGCGAATTGTTTGTATCACTTTGTCTACGTTCAGGTACACCACCATGCGCCCTTCAAGCACATGTATTCTATCTGACACCTTATTTAACCTGAACTGTGTCCGTAGGCGAACTGTTGACGACCTAAACTCCAGCCACTGCTTTAGTATTTCCAGAAGACTTCGCTGAGCGGGACGACCATCTAAACCTAGACAAACTAGGTTAAGGGAAACATTCACCTCAAGACTGGTCTGCGCTAGCAGCGTGTTAATAAACTCATCCCGGTCCACCCTGCTGCTTCTTGGCTCGAAAACCAGCCTTACAGCGTCATCTTTTCCTGCTTCGTCACGCACAGTATCAAGGAGGTTAAGCATTAGTGCTCGAGTTTGCTGTTGTTGGGTGGTGAGGCCTTTTCTATTAGCCCGAGGCTTAGGGTTAGTTGCCTCTTCTATTTCTTCTAATATTTTTTGACTGGATACCCCCGGCGGAAGTTCGGTTATTACACACTGCCATTGGCCACGGGCCATTTCTTCAAAAACCCATTTTGCCCTGACCTTTATACTTCCACGTCCCGAGCTATATATTGAGGCTATATCATCGGGACTGGTTATTATATGCCCGCCAGCAGCAAAATCCGGCCCCGGAATTATGTTGTATAGATCTTGCTCAGAAAGTAAAGGTTTACGCAGCAATTCTACACAGGCTTTTGCCACCTCACGAAGGTTGTGCGAGGGTATTTCTGTTGCCATTCCTACCGCTATGCCCGATGCCCCATTCAAAAGCATAACCGGCAAACGAGCCGGCAAAGTTACCGGCTCACGTTGACTGCCGTCATAGTTTGGTATGAAGTCTACAGTTCCTTCATCAAGCTCATCTAATAATATTTTTGCAAAAGGGGTCAAGCGGGCCTCTGTATAACGCATAGCAGCAGCGTTATCACCATCACGTGACCCAAAGTTACCGTGCCCATCAATTAATGGATAACGGAGGGTAAAGTCTTGAGCCATACGAACCATGGCATCGTAGGCAGCCTGATCACCATGCGGATGGTATTTACCCAGGACATCACCAACAACTCGTGCTGACTTTACTGGCTTTGCATCTGACCCTAATCCCATTGCACGCATGGCAAATAGGATTCTTCGTTGCACCGGTTTTTGACCATCGGTTAGTTCTGGAAGAGCCCTACCTCTAACCACGGAAACTGCATAATCAAGATATGCTTGCTCAGCATACTGCGCTAGCGTTATCTGATCATCTGCTCCGTCTTGACTGAACAATGCTCCTTGAAATCCATCCATACTTTTTCCTAGACATCTATATCAGCAAGATTACCTTTATTCTCGAGCCAACTGCGTCTTGCAGATGCCTCAGAACGCCCCATCAGCAAATTAAACATGTCTGTTGTTGCGGACACGCCCAAACTACCATAGGAAACCGGTAGCAAACGCCTTGTATCAGGGTTCATAGTAGTTTCCCATAACTGTCCTGCGCTCATCTCTCCTAAACCCTTAAAACGACTAATACTTAAGCTTTTATCCTGCACACCATCTGCCTTAAGCCGCTCAATATAAAAATCAAGCTCCGACTGATCCAAACAATATATTTTTCGTGCAGGACGCTTACCCATAGCAGCGACATCAAGGCGAAACAGTGGTGGCCTTGCAATATACACATGCCCTGCTTCCACCAGTCTAGGGAAATGACGAAAAAACAGGGTTAGCAAAAGCACTTGTATGTGTGAACCATCAACATCCGCATCTGAGAGTATGCATATACGACCATAGCGTAACCCTGATAAATCGACATTATCATCAGCCGAGTGAGGGTCAACTCCAATAGCTACCGATATATCGTGAATTTCAGTATTGGCAAACAAACGGTCTTTATCCACCTCCCAGGAGTTAAGCACTTTACCCCTTAAAGGCAGAATAGCCTGAAACTCTTTGTCTCTACCCATTTTGGCCGATCCGCCTGCAGAGTCCCCCTCTACCAAGAATAACTCTGTTCGGTCGGTATCGCTTGACTGACAGTCAGTAAGCTTACCTGGCAAAACAGCAACACCGGAGCTTTTACGCTTTGTAACTCGCTGTGCTGATCTAGTTCTTGCTTGAGCATGTTTTATTGCTAAGTCTGCTATTGCCTTTCCATATTCGACATTAGCATTCAACCATAAATCAAGATCATTACGGACAAAGGAACTAACCATACGAACTGCTTCACGACTATTTAACCTTTCTTTTATTTGACCTTGAAATTGTGGATCCAGAAGCTTAACAGAAAGAATAAAACTAACACGTGCAAATACATCTTCAGCCATAAGCCGTACCCCTTTGGGTATCAAGCTATGCAACTCAGCAAAGGCTTTAACTGACTGAAATAAACCATCACGCAAGCCAGCCTCATGAGTACCACCAGACGGGGTTGAAATTAAGTTCACATATGATTCCCTTAACACTGACCCATGATCTAACCATGCAACAACCCAATGAACACCTTCTCCCAAAGCGTAGTTTTCATCAGTGTCGTCAGCGTAATGGCTACCTTCGAAAAATGGAATTTCCATTTCTGAGCCATTTAAAGAGTCTCGCAAATATCCAAGTAATCCATCGGTATAGTGCCAGCTGTACTCCTTGTCAGTTTTTTCGAAGCTAAGCCTAACCTTTACACCATTTAGCAAAACAGCTTTACTACGCATTGAGTGTATTAAATCGGAAACCGGGATGGTCTGGGAATCGAAATATTTTGGGTCAGGCCATATACGCACACAAGTGCCGGTTTTTCTTTTTGCAACTGAACCAGAGACGGTTAGATCTTGAACAACAAAACCATCAGCAAAGCGTATGGTGTGCTCCTTTCCATCGCGCCAGACGGTAACGTCTAGTCTATTAGATAACGCGTTGGTTACAGACACACCAACACCATGAAGACCGCCAGAAAACGCATAGGCAGCCTCACCTTTTTTATCAAACTTACCGCCAGCGTGTAAACGAGTAAACACGAGCTCTACTACAGGCGCTCCTTCATCAGGATGCGTACCTACCGGTATACCTCTGCCGTCATCAACAACGCTCACACTGCCATCGGTGTGAACGGTTACATGTATATATGTTGCATGACCAGCCAAAGCCTCATCGGCAGCATTGTCGATAACCTCCTGGACGATATGTAATGGATTATCAGTGCGCGTATACATTCCGGGACGCTGCTTCACCGGCTCCAGACCCTTAAGAACCTTTATAGACTTTTCGTCGTAGTTCGATTTAGACAATTGAGCTCCCAAAATTGTTGCAAAAACACCGTATTTTACGAATTGTGCAAAATGGATGCCATTATTAAGATATTTATATGACAAATTCTCTGCGTTCTGCAGCCCGTAATGTTATGCTTAGTAAATACGAAAGGCCATAATGCTGCCTTAAAGTTTGCCTGCGTATAATTACTACAGGTTATGCCAATATCAATATCTATCGTTAATTAATATTATGAGCGAAGCTGTCAAAACTATAACCGATGCCTCTTTTAAGTCCGACGTACTTGATTCTGAGCTGCCAGTACTTGTAGATTACTGGGCAGAGTGGTGTGGCCCGTGCAAAATGATTGCACCCATGCTTGAGCAAGCCGCTGAGCAATATAAAGGCCGTGTTACAATAGCAAAACTAAACGTCGACGATAACCCCGACTCCGCTGCGCAATATGGTATACGTGGTATCCCGACACTAATGCTTTTTAACGAGGGCGAAGCAGTAGCAACCAAAGTTGGTGCGCTATCTAAGGCACAACTAGACGCCTTCCTCGATGAACACCTACAATAAACTTTCTATCAATAACATTAATTAAACGCGCGAGCCACCTCATGGCTCGCCATCTAATTTCAAACTCCTTTCTCTTCCAATGCATCTTAACGAATTAAAAGCGTTGCACATATCGCAACTGCTGGAAATGGCTACCAACCTTGGTATAGACAATGCCGGACGCCTGCGAAAGCAGGAGCTTATGTTCGCAATACTTAAAAAAAGAGCTAAACAAGGTGAACAAATATTTGGTGACGGTGTTCTTGAAGTGCTTCCCGATGGGTTCGGCTTCTTACGCTCACCAGAAACCTCCTATCTTGCCAGCACAGACGACATATACATTTCCCCTTCACAAATAAGGCGATTTAATCTTCATACAGGCGACTCCATAGAGGGTGAAGTAAGAACACCTAAAGATGGAGAACGTTATTTTGCGCTCGTAAAAGTTGATAAGGTGAACGGCATGCCTCCCGAGGCTGTCAAGCATCGCATGATGTTTGAGAATCTCACGCCCTTGCATCCCGACTCCGTAATGAAGCTTGAGCGTGATATAAAAAGTGAAGAAAACATAACTGGCCGCATACTTGACATATTTGCACCAATCGGGAAAGGTCAACGAGCCTTAATTGTTGCAAGTCCAAAATCCGGTAAAACGGTAATGATGCAACATATTGCACACGCAATCACTACCAACTACCCCGATGCAATCATGATAGTATTGCTGGTTGATGAGCGTCCTGAAGAAGTTACCGAAATGCAACGCACAGTACGCGGAGAGGTAGTAGCCTCCACCTTTGACGAGCCCGCTACGCGTCACGTACAGGTGGCAGAAATGGTGATAGAAAAGGCCAAACGTCTAGTTGAGCTTAAAAAAGACGTTGTTATTCTGCTTGACTCCATTACCAGGCTTGCAAGAGCCTATAACACCGTTGTTCCGGCATCAGGCAAGGTTCTAACTGGTGGTGTAGACGCAAATGCGCTGCAGCGCCCGAAAAGGTTCTTTGGGGCCGCTAGAAACCTTGAAGAAGGGGGCTCCCTAACCATTATAGGTACGGCACTTGTAGAAACCGGCAGCAGAATGGATGAAGTAATTTATGAAGAGTTCAAGGGTACTGGTAACAGTGAGGTACACCTAGAGCGTCGTCTGGCCGAAAAGCGTATATATCCTGCAATAAACTTGAACAAATCTAGCACACGTCGCGAAGAGCTGCTAATTAAACCCGAGTTGTTGCAAAAAGTATGGGTGCTACGTAAGTTTATTCATGACATGGATGAAATAGAAGCCATGGAATTCATACTTGATAAGGTTAAAGCAACCAAAACCAACGATGAATTCTTTGACATGATGAAAAAGTAATTCATCCTAAGGCGTTATAGGGTTAACCTCTTCGAGCTCTGACCCTTCATCCCCTTTTTGAAGGCGCTCAGCCTTTATTATTTCGGGATTATCCAAGCTTCCTGTTATTTCATAATGCAGCGCCATGGCCTTTCCCAAAGGCGCTTGCAACAACCATTGTGTTATAAACGCACCCAATCCAGATCGGAA
>JAJYRX010000093.1 GCA_021793875.1 Pseudomonadota bacterium | reverse complement strand
TATAGACATTAACGCGGCAAATGGCTACCTTATAGATCAATTTCTACATGATCACAGCAACCGTAGAAAAGACGAATATGGTGGTTCGGTAGCTAATAGAAGTCGTTTTCTCATGGAGGTTGTAGACGCCTGTATAGGCATATGGGGTGCCGATAGGGTAGGCGTTCATTTATCACCTTATAGTGGCCTTCATGGTATGAAAGACTCAAATCCAGAGCTTTTGTTTACTCATATCTCTAGGGTGCTAGGGGAAAGAAGAGTAGCTTTTATGTTTATAAGGCAGGCTGCTGGTAAGCAGACTCTTACAGCACAAATGAAACAGGTTTTTGGTGGTTCTGTAATAGTTAATGAGAACTTCAATCTGAACTCTGCTACCGATGCGCTGCGCAATAACATAGCCGATGCTGTAGCTTTCGGTAAGGGGTTTATTTCAAATCCTGATTTGGTTGAGCGCTTTAGACAAGGTTTAGAAATACAATAATTGGTTAATTTATTATGACAGTATCCATTACAGAACGCTTATCCGAGGAAATAAAGCTAGCCATGCGTGCCCGAAACTCGGATCGTTTGAGCGCTTTACGCATGTTACAAGCGGCTATTAAGCAAAAAGAAGTTGATGATCGAAAAGAGCTGTCTGATTCTGAAGTGATTGCAATTGTTGAACGACAGGTTAAGCAACGACGAGAGTCAATAGCAGCATTTGAGCAGGCTGGTAGGTCCGAATCTGCAGCAAAAGAACAGGCTGAACTAAATATACTGCAAGAGTTTATGCCCGAGGCTGCGTCTCAAGATGAGGTAATGGCGGTAATTGAAGCTGCTCTAGCAGAGGTTAGGGCTTCAGGTATAACAGGTGGCGCTGCAATGGGTAAGGTAATGGGCATGGTCAAAGAAGCCCTTGCAGGCAGGGCAGATATGTCTACAGTATCAAGTCTTGTTAGACAAAAAATTAATGAAAATTCCGGCCCTTAACCTTAAGATCAGCGATCATGTGGCTAATGTCTACAAGACGTATAACAAATACTTAGGATAACAATATATTTGTATGCTTAGATGAGCTCACCACTTAATGGTTTGTTTACTATGCGGTGTATTGTAACCATCGTAAGCAGGGCAGATCTATTATGCCCATATTTCCTATATACGCCATATTATTTCCTCTTTTCTACGGCTCTCAAAATCAATATCTATATTTGGTCTCTGCATTTGCTCTTAGAGCTGTTTTTGTGGGGAAGATTTCATATCTGCAAGCACCTTTTGTCATATTGATAATGCTGTAATAATAAATGTAGTAGCTTGTTGTATGGCAGTAGGAGTTCATATGAAAAAACATTTGAAAAGTATTGTTTATGCGTCGGTTGTTAGTGCCAGTATAGTAGCCTCATCTATGGCTTATGGACAGTTGCCTGCAATACAGCATTATGGTGGCATTAGTTATATAACTGGTGGTTTTGGTATTGATGAATCAACCGCTATTAAAGAAGCAATGCCAAGGCACTCTTTGGTTCTTACTTTTGCCAGCTCCGATGCGGGAAGAGCCGCTTATATATCTAGCGTTCAGGTTGTGGTTCGCGATGTAAATGACTCTAATGTTCTTAATGTAGAGTCTAATGGGCCCTTTTTGTTGGCTAATCTGCCCTCAGGCCAATATAAAGTATTTGCGACTTATAAAAGCATAACAAAGTCAGCCAGTGTTCTTGTTAAAGACGATCAAAGCACCAGAGTGGTTTTTGATTGGCCATTTAAACGTGAGCAATCAGAGTCTAAGCCTGAACTTAATAGAAAATCGGAGCCATCAAACGCATCTGACTACATACCAGGTCTTGAGGTAATGCCTTCTAGCATAAAAGGCCAGTCGTGACGCTGCGTTAATATTCCGTCAGAATCATAGCTTGCTTCGCTAAAAAGCACTTTGCCACTATTATGTACCGCAATAATGGTGGAGCACCTTGTACCGTATTCAGGACTAATAATAAATGGGCTGCTTAGAAGTCGTTCCATTTGTATTCCTACACCTGTGCTAGGTAGTTCGTTGTCTGATGCTTTTCTAGTGTCTTTAAGTATTGTAAAAGCATGCTGTAAGGAATTATGCAAATTGTTCATGTTGTATTCGTCAAAAGCTTTTTTAAGACGCATGCTTTTAGGCCACCTAGTATTTAACAGGTGGTTAGATATTACATGGCTACCTGTTTCTAGTGTTTGTGTACCTGCAGGGTATTGTTTATTGCTTATATACAGTGTTCGACATTTTTGTGAGGAAACCTCACCAACGATAAGATTAAACCCATTGTAATTTTGTATTTGGGGTTGTAAAAAATCCATATACTTTTCTGGGCTAATACTGCTTTTTAAAAAATCGCTTACAAGGACACCTCTTGTAGGGGCATTTTCAATATTATTTACTGGGTCACGAAAGTTTGTTAATAATGCAAAGCGACCTTGCCTTGTAATGCCTATCCAAGTGCCGCCAGCTACAAGGTCTATTCCTGCAATAATATTTTGGTTATTTGGCCACGGCGCAGCTATTTTTGAAGGGCGATTATGAAACTCATCACGGTTCGCTGCTATAAATAATGGCCACTCGGGCTGGTTAACAGATATATAAGCAATACACATGAATAAGCTTCCTACACTATGTTATTAATATATTTTTAGCAGCTCCAATACAATTGACGTTAACGCATATATTGTTACTTAATATAAACCCCATTGTACCGTCGGTTTGCGTGCGCTAAATTTGCAATATGTGCTAATTATTAAAGCCAGCAACAACAAAAAACTCAAGGGTACATCCAGGAGATACACATGAAAAGAAAGCTTTTGGTAGCAGCTCTAACCGCAGCATTATTTACACCGTTTGTAGGTCATAGCAAAACATTACGTTGGGCCAGCCAAGGTGATATATTAACCATGGATCCTCACGCTCAGAACGAAGGTCTTACCATAGCTGCTAGTAGTTATGTTTATGAGCCTTTGGTTGAATATAATCAGGAGTTTGAGGTTGTTCCTGCGCTAGCAACAGAGTGGGATCTAAAATCCGATACTATATGGGTTTTTAAACTACGCGAAGGGGTAAAGTTTCACGACGGATCCGATTTCACCGCAGATGATGTGGTGTTCTCATTTCAGCGCGCCATGTCACCAACGTCCAACTTTAAAGCCTATGTAAATGGCATAAAAGAAGCTCGTAAAATAGATGACCACACGGTAGAGATTGAAACGGAAGGACCTAACCCTGTATTGCTTCGCCAGCTAACCAACGTCTTTATGATGAGCAAGTCATGGTCTGAATCTAATAATGCCAGCCAGCCTCAAGACTTCGCTAATCAGCAGGAAACCTACTCTTCCCGCAACGCTAATGGTACAGGTCCATATAAGTTAGAGTCACGAGAAGTAGATGTACGTACGGTTTTTGTTGAAAATGAAGATTGGTGGGGAGCAGACTCTAAGCCTGGTAACGTAAGCAAAATTGTATATACGCCAATAAAACAAAATGCTACAAGAACGGCTGCTTTGTTATCTGGGGAAATAGACTTCATTCTTGATCCCCCGGCTCAAGATCTTGACCGCATAAGGCAACAGGCAAAGGTAGTGGAAGGTAACGAATATCGAACTATTTATATAGGGTTAGATCAGAAAAGCCCTGAGCTTAAATACAGTTCGGTAAAAGGTAAAAACCCATTCTCTGACCTTAGGGTTAGACAGGCCTTACAACTTGCTATAGATACTGGAGCAATACAAAAAGCTGTCATGAGAGGGCTGTCTTTGCCTACTGGTACTATGATAGCGCCACAGGTTAATGGCTGGACAGAAGATCTTGCAAAGCCCGTAAAAGCTGATCCTGAAAAAGCTAAAAATCTTATCAAAGAGGCTGGCTATGAGCCTGGAGAAATAAAGTTCACTCTCGATTGCCCCAATAACCGTTATATAAATGATGAAGCCATATGTCAGGCAGTTGTAGCCATGTGGGCCAAAGTTGGTGTAGATGCATCGCTCAATGCTATGCCACGTGCAACTTATTTCCCAAAAGTTCAATCTTACGATACTAGTGCGTATCTTTTTGGCTGGGGTGTGCCTACATTCGATGCTCTTTACACCTTGCAGAGCTTGGTTCACAGCAAAGGTGAAGGTGCAGACGGATCATTTAACTTTGGCAATTATGAAAACCCCGAAGCCGATAAGTTAATAGACCAGATCAAAGTTGAAACCGATGACGAAAAACGCAATGACGCCATACATGAGGTTCTACAAATACATGGCAATGAAGTAGGTCATATACCATTGCATGATCAGGTCATACCCTGGGCTATGGGCAAAAATGTAGATGTTATTCATAGAGCAGATAATAGGCTCACAGCGGAATGGGTAACAATTAATTAAATGCTTGCTTTTATAATAAGACGCATATTTCAGGCGGTGCTAGTAATGCTAGTGGTAGCATTACTAGCGTTTGTTCTGTTTAGGTACATTGGTGACCCGGTAACAATAATGCTGGGACAAGATGCTACCGAAGCAGACCGCATTGCATTAAGATCCAGTCTAGGCTTAGATCAGTCATCTATGATTCAGTTTTGGCATTTTGTACAAAATGCAGTGCAAGGTGAGTTTGGTCTTTCATTGCGTCAAAGCCAAAGCGTTGCAGGGCTCCTCAAAGACCGACTGCCTGCAACTGTTGAGCTTTCAGTTGTTGCAGCGCTTCTGGCTCTGTTAATAGGGCTGCCTTTGGGTGTTTATACAGCATTAAATCCAAGAGGGGTTTTGTCCCAGGGTATTTTAGCTATTTCATTAGTTGGAATCTCTTTACCCACTTTTCTTATAGGTATATTACTTATACTTTTCATGTCAGTAATGTTAGGTTGGCTACCTAGCTACGGACGGGGAGATGTCATCAAAATAGGTTGGTGGAGTACAGGACTATTAACGCTTGATGGTTGGCGCCATCTTGTTCTGCCAGCCATAACATTGTGTCTTTTTCAACTAACGTTGGTATTGCGTTTGGTTAGATCGGAAATGTTAGAGGTACTACGCACCGATTACATTAAGTTCGCAAGGGCCCGTGGTTTAAGCCAGCGATCTATACATTTTGGTCATGCTCTTAAGAACACTCTGGTACCTGTAATAACTATAACAGGGCTGCAGCTGGGTGGAATAATCGCATTTGCCATTGTTACAGAAACTGTTTTTCAATGGCCAGGTATGGGACTACTTTTCATACAAGCTGTTCAGTTTGCAGATGTACCTGTTATGGCGGCTTACCTTTGTCTGATAGCGCTTGTGTTTGTTTGTATAAATCTTGTGGTAGACCTCCTTTATTTTGCCGTAGATCCACGTTTGCGTTCCAGCCTTAGCAAAGGGGTTGGGTAATGAATTCACTTAAACGCCTCTTAGATTCCGATCTTATCTGGTCTTGGCGTAATTCGCCTATAGCTATCTGTGCAACACTAACAACCATTACTCTATTCGTATGCTCTTTTGGTGCACCCTGGATAGCTCCTCATAACCCTTTTGATCTTTCAAGTATTCAACTGCTAGATGCATTGCTACCACCAGTGTGGGAGTCCGAAGGTACTGCACAATACTTGCTAGGCACCGACAATCAGGGCAGAGACCTTTTCTCAATGCTTTTATATGGCACCAGAATATCTTTGCTTATAGGGTTTGCCTCCGTATTGTTATCAATGATGGTAGGTATTATCCTTGGCCTTATAGCTGGATACGTTGGTGGTAGAACCGATGCAATAATTATGCGTATTGCCGATATACAGTTGTCATTTCCAGCAATATTAATTGCATTATTGATCGATGGTGTTGCCAGAGCAGCAGTGCCACAGCACTTGTTAGATAGCATAGCTTTTCCAGTTCTTATCGGTGCTATAGCGATGGCTGGTTGGCCTCAATATGCCAGAACCGTCAGAGGATCAACCATGGTTGAAAAAAATAAAGAATATGTTTTGGCTGCAAGGGTAATTGGTGTTTCAGGTGGCCGCACTATGATTAGCCACGTTTTACCCAATGTTCTTGGCCCGGTTCTTGTTCTTGCAACAGTTCACCTGGCTACAGCAATAATTACTGAGGCCACACTTTCATTTCTTGGTGTAGGGGTCCCGCCAACATCCCCATCATTAGGTACCCTAATAAGGGTAGGCAATGATTTCCGCG
>JAJYRX010000092.1 GCA_021793875.1 Pseudomonadota bacterium | reverse complement strand
TTTAAAAGTGCCTTTAGGGGCATTAACAAACAAACGCTTAAATGCTTTTCCAAGGCAACGGCGCTCGATAGAGTTACGACGTGTGCGGTTAATTTCTTTCATTTGAACCTCTAGTTGCTAAAAACCTTATAAACCTAAGCCATTCTACCATTTATACAAATAACCACGTACTAAAATAGCGCGCATGAGCTCCAAGATCCGTATTACTGGCGCACGCCAGAATAATTTAAAAAACCTTAATGTTGATATAAACACCGGCGAACTGCTTGTAATAACCGGGGTGTCTGGTTCCGGCAAAAGCTCTTTGGCATTTGACACCTTATATGCAGAAGGTCAGCGGCGATATGTGGAAACATTTTCGCCATATGCGCGTCAGTTTCTTGACCGCATGGATAAGCCTCAGGCTGACAACATAGAAGGCATATTACCCGCTATAGCTATCGATCAAGTAAACCCAGTGCGCAACTCACGTAGCACAGTGGGCACAATGACAGAACTCAATGACTATTTCAAGCTTATTTTTGCGCGCCTTGGTCGCCTATACTGCAGATCGTGCGCTCAAGAGGTAAAAAAAGATACAACCACGTCAATTTTCAAGGATTTACATAAGCGTACCGAAGACTCAGACCCACGCTTGATTGTTACGTTTCCAGTAACGGTGCCAGCAACATTTACCAATGAAGAAGTACAGCGCTACTTACAAACCCTTGGATACTTACGCATACACGCTAAAGAAGAAAGTACGGTAGATAATAGCAAAGTAATACGGCACTACGTAATACAAGATAGGTTCCGCCTAAGAAGGACTGAACCGGAACGTGTAATGGAAGCAATTGATATAGCGCTTATAGAAGGCAAAGGTCATATAAGTGTATTTGCTGTAGATGGTGCAGAAACCCAATGGAGTTATAGCCAAAACCTTCATTGTGCACAATGCGACATTACCTATAGCAAACCTTTGCCCAGTACTTTTTCCTTTAATTCACCAATTGGAGCGTGCGAAGCATGCCGTGGTTTTGGCCGAATAATAGGAATAGACTATGGGTTAGTAATACCTGACGCTAGCAAATCTATTAACGATGGGGCCATCAAACCTCTACAAACGCCCACTTACAAACCATACCAGAAAGAATTAGAAGACTATGCCCGTCAAGCCGGTATAAGGCTTGACGTGCCGTGGTCACAGCTAGAAGAATGGGAGCAAGATTGGGTAATAAATGGAACACCCGACTGGAAGGAAAGCCGACAAGCCTGGAAAACCCAATGGTATGGCATGAGAAGGTTTTTTGACTGGCTTGAGAGCAGGTCTTATCGCATGCATGTTCGTGTGCTTTTATCCAAGTACCGCAGTTATACTGCGTGCAAACATTGCTCTGCATCTCGCCTGAAGCCCAATGCCAACCTATGGCGCATAGGTACCAAACAAGAAAGCATAGGAGATAACCATCAGTTATTTAAACCAATTGGGTCTAGCTGGGATAACAACACACTTTATAGCCTGCCCGGACTGTGTATAACCGACTTAATGCGATTACCTTTAGACAAGGTTGCCGAGTTTTTTAATGGATTGGGGTTTAATCAAGGAACAGAAGTTGATGCAGCGCTAGACTTGTTGCTAGAAGAAGTGCGAACAAGGTTGGGATACCTAATTACTGTGGGACTAGGCTACCTTAACTTAGAAAGGCAAAGTAGAACACTGTCTGGTGGAGAAGTACAACGTATAAACTTAACAACGGCACTGGGAACCTCACTAGTTAATACTCTTTTTGTTTTAGATGAACCTTCCATTGGCCTGCATCCGCGTGACATGCACAAAATAGTGCAAATAATGCACCGTTTACGAGACAGTGGAAACACTCTGGTGGTTGTTGAACATGACCCACAGGTAATGGTGGCAGCTGACAGAATACTAGACATTGGACCAGGGCCTGGCGAACGCGGCGGTGAAATTGTGTTCGATGGGACCCCTAACAAACTACGTAATAGTAAAACCCTTACGGGTGAATATTTAAATGGTAACCTGACCATAGACCCTCCTAGACCCATGCCCGTGTCTGACCGCACCCCCAGACTTTTACTTGAAGGGGTTAAGGCTAATAACCTTAAAAACATTTCGTTATCGTTACCGCTTGGGCGATTAGTGTGTGTTACCGGAGTTTCAGGTTCGGGTAAATCTACGCTGGTGCAAGATGTAATCTACCCTGCTTTCCTTAAAAGCAAAGGCAAACCAACTGAAGCCCCCGGAGAATATAAGCACTTATTGGGTACAGAGCTGTTGGCCGATATCGTTTTGGTTGACCAGAGCCCCATTGGAAAAACAGCTCGCTCTAACCCAGCCAGCTATGTAGGAGCTTACGATGCTATCAGGAAGGCATTTGCTAATACAGCCGTGGCCAAAGAGCGTGGCTATAAGCCAGGAACCTTTAGCTTTAATACTGGAGATGGGCGCTGCCCAGGGTGCAAAGGTAGTGGGTTTGAGCATATTGAGATGCAGTTTCTGTCTGATATTTACTTGCGTTGCCCCGATTGCAATGGAAGCCGCTTTAGACCGGAAATACTAGAAATAAAAATCGAGCATATGGGGAAAGCTGCTTCAATTGCCGATGTATTATCAATGACAGTAAGCGAGGCACAACAGTTTTTCACTGGCATGCACGATATTCAACGTGGCCTGGTACCATTAATTGATGTTGGACTAGAGTATTTGCAACTAGGACAGCCCGTCCCTACCTTATCGGGAGGAGAAGCTCAGAGACTTAAGCTAGCTGGGCATTTGGCAGAGGCATCTCGTAGCGGAATAAGCACAAAAAGTGCAAGCAAAGGTAGTTTATTCCTGTTTGACGAGCCAACTACAGGGCTACACTTCGACGATGTAGCTCGACTTATGCATGCCTTTCGCAAACTACTTGCAGCCGGACACTCACTATTAATTATTGAGCATAACCTTGATGTTATTAAAGCCTCTGACTGGATAATTGACCTTGGACCAGAAGGAGGGGATAACGGTGGCTACATAATTGCTCAAGGCACTCCTAATGAAATAATGGAAAACCCTGAATCTTATACAGGCAAAGCCTTACTGGAGTATAGCCATGAAATAGTCTATCCAACACTGATGCAGCCTGATACGCAGTATGAAGTAGATAAACCTTTGGCAGATACACCTGCCAGTAAGAGCATTCAAATTCTTAACGCACGTGAAAACAACCTTAAGAATGTAAATGTTGATATACCCCGGGGGAAATTCACTGTAATCACTGGTGTTTCTGGTTCAGGTAAGTCCACGCTAGCATTTGATATTCTTTTTAATGAGGGTCAAAGACGTTACCTTGAATCTCTTAATGCATATGCACGTTCAATAGTACAACCAACAGGAAAGCCAGATGTAGATGCTATATATGGAATTCCTCCAACAGTAGCAATAGAGCAAAGAACTAGTAGAGGTGGCTATAAATCCACAGTTGCCACCATGACTGAAATTCACCATTTCCTGCGACTTCTATATGTAAAGCTAGGTACACAATATTGCCCGGACTGCAATATTGCCGTTACACCGCAAACAGCAGACCAAATAGCTGCACAACTTATTAGCAGTTACAAGGGTGAACACATAGGAGTGCTCGCACCACTTGTAACGGCACGCAAAGGTTATTACACCGACTTAGCCAAATGGGCCGCCTCCAAAGGATACACACACCTGCGCGTCGACGGAGAGTTTTTGCCAACAAACCATTGGCCCAGGCTAGATAGATACACAGAACATAATATTGAGCTGCCAGTAGCAGACCTGATAATTAAGCCCGACAATGAGCAGGCTCTGCGATTAGCTATAAGTAAAGCCCTGGAGTCTGGTAATGGCATGGCAATAGTTCTGGTTGGCATTAGCAAAGACAAAACCACTGACTCCATCCACAAAAGACGCCTTAGTGGATTATCAGACAGCACCGAGCAACTTCATTTTTCTATTAAAAGAGCCTGTCCCAGCTGTGACAAGAGCTTCCCCGAGCCTGACCCCCGAATGTTCTCCTACAATTCAAGACATGGCTGGTGTAAAAAGTGTTATGGAACCGGTTTGAGCCTAAAAAACTTTGATGCAGAACAAACCGGAGAGGAGCAAGCGTGGATAGATAACACCGAAGAACAAACTATTTGCACATCATGTCAAGGTAGTCGCTTGAATCCAGTCTCTCTTGCATTCTTGTGGCATGGAAAATCTATTGCTCAGCTATCTGGTATGCCAGTTAGCCGCGCACAAAGCTTTTTCAGCGAAATAAAGATGGATACACGCGAGAGGCAAATAGCTCATGACATACTGGCAGAAATACAATCCAGACTAGTGTTTATGAATGAAGTAGGGTTGGGATATCTAACTTTGGACCGATCTGCGCCCACTTTATCAGGTGGCGAGGCGCAAAGAATAAGACTGGCATCCCAACTTGGATCAAACTTACAGGGTGTTTGCTACGTCCTAGATGAACCAACAATTGGGTTACATCCCAGAGACAATCAGATTTTACTTAGTGCTCTGGAAAAGCTGGAAGGAAATGGAAATACACTTGTTGTTGTAGAGCACGATGAAGAAACCATAACAAGAGCACAACACGTTATAGATATTGGTCCTGGCGCTGGAATCAGAGGCGGTGAAGTAGTTGCCCAAGGTACGGTAAGCGAAATCAAGCAAAACCCATATTCTATAACCGGAAAATATTTGTCCAAGCCGTTACTTCACCCCATGCAGCCACGCCGTGAGGTTTCTGATAAAACAGTTTCCATATACGTAGAACAAGCATATTTACATAACCTGAAGTATGTTGATGTTCGCATACCGCTTGGTCGCTTTAATGTAATTACAGGCGTTTCCGGGTCTGGTAAATCCAGTCTGGCCAGAGAGGTATTGTTGGCTAACCTTAAAGCAGCAACCAACAAACACAAGTTATCTCAATGGCATGGATGCAAAAACATACAAAACTGGGAGGCAATAGAAAGGGTTATGGAGGTTGACCAAACCCCCATAGGAAAAACACCAAGGTCCTGTCCAGCAACCTACGCCGGGTTTTGGGATGATATAAGAAAACTATTTGCCAGCACTAATGAAGCTAAAATACGTGGCTGGAATGCATCAAGATTTTCGTTTAATACCGGCCCAGGACGCTGTGACACCTGTCAGGGTCAGGGTTTAAGAACCATAGAAATGAGCTTCTTACCCGATGTCAAAGTGCATTGTGAAGCATGCAATGGTGAACGTTTTAATGAAGATACTCTTAGTATCAAATGGCAAGGCAAAAGTGCTGGTGAAATTCTGAAGATGAATGTAGATGAAGCTGCTGAGCACTTTCGGTCGCACAACAAAATATTGCGTCCATTAAAGTTAATGCAGGATGTTGGCCTAGGCTACTTAACTTTGGGACAACCATCACCCACTCTATCGGGTGGCGAAGCCCAGAGGCTTAAGCTTGTTTCCGAACTTTCTAGAGTGCGCCTAGATGCAGGAGTTCACATTACTGGCAAGGCTTTATCAATAACACATACATTATATGTTCTAGACGAACCAACAGTTGGCTTATCTACAGCCGATACCGAGAAGCTTATAAAGGTGATTCACAAACTGGCCGACGCCGGACATACTGTAGTTGTAATTGAGCACAACCTGGATATTATTGCTGAAGCTGACTGGATTATTGATATGGGACCAGAAGGTGGTGATAAGGGTGGTTACCTTGTGGCACAAGGAAGGCCCGAGCACATAATGAATAATACCGGATCATCACACACCGCAAGAATTTTAAATGACTTTATGCAAACACGATGTGCCTATTAAACCGCCCTGCCCCCTAGATATAACTCGCGCATTTGCTCATCACTTAGAAGGTCGTTGGCGTTACCTGTAAGAGCCACTTTGCCCATTGCCAGCACATAAGCTCTGTCAGATATTCGCAAAGCCTCCATAGCATTCTGTTCGACCATAAGTATGGTTACCTTCTCTTTGCTACGGACCTCTTGAATAGCATGAAAAACCTCTTGTAGCATTTTGGGTGATAAACCAGCAGACGGCTCATCTAACAATAGCACAGACGGCTCAGGCATTAGTGCTCGGGCAAGAGCCAGTATTTGCCTTTCACCACCAGACAATGATGCAGCGGGATCCTTGAGCTTACGCGCCAACACGGGATAAAGTTCGCATAATGATTCTATACGCTGCTCACACTGACTACTTGTAAGATA
>JAJYRX010000091.1 GCA_021793875.1 Pseudomonadota bacterium | reverse complement strand
GGGTTACAAGCCTGTCTAAACGCTTTTGCAATAAGGACACAACAGCATCTCCATCGGTGCTGCTTATATTATCCACTGACTTACTTAAAACAGCGTGTAGGGAGTCTTGCGCATGATTAACGCTTTCGGCTAGCTCATGCGCATAACCTTGATTAACCCATAGCAAGCCTGGTATACCCCAGTGTCTAGAATCACTACCTCCACGGACTGGGACGCTGTACCCTAACAAATTCGAAAGGTAAGATTCAGCTTCATCACCATCAATTGCATCACTATCTACCACAAGATGGATCCGTCTGTCCTTTAGAAACCGTTTACTTAAGCGATAAGACTTCCCATTATGCTCAAAACCTAAAATAACCTCTGGTGATGTAGAGCCCTCGCCAACTGAACGAAAGTTGGAAACGGTTCTTGTTGTATGTCGCTCCAGAAATGCTGCTCTTATACCTTGCACTAAAGTAGATTTACCTGACTCATTGGGGCCATGGAAAATGTTTATGCCGTCGCTAAAATTTTCCAAAACTATTGCGTCATGAAACTGCCGAAACTGGCGCAACTCAAGATAGTTAATCTTCACCCCTTACCTCCAGCAGCAGGTCTGCCAATATACTTATTGCCCTGTCAGCCACTTCAGCCTTGTCTGGATTTGATTGTAAAGACTTAAGATCTGCTAATACACTAGATAGGTAACCATCGAAATTTAAGTAGCTCAAATCAGCGTCAGAAGCTGTTAATCGTAATTTATTTTCTACTCGAATCGCCCTGACGCTGGCACTTACCCTTGCAAGCTCCTGATCTATATCGCGCTGCTGAGTTAGCGAAACACGACCTGTTAACTTAAGATCAAGAACTACGTTGCTAGTCATTTTCTGTAGCTCATTTAACAAGGTAGAAATATCAGCATCTGATTCAATGCTTATATCAAGGGACAGCCAATTATGCTCCCCTACCTTTACTGGCTGAACAACAGGATCTGATCCTTGTTGCAATAGATCGACTTCAAGCACATACCCAGATTCATTGTTACGAAAACGATCAGTCTCAGGTGTTCCGCTATACCAACACCTTGGATTAACCTGCATAAGACCATGCCAATCTCCCAATGCTAAATAATCTAATTCTGCACTGTTTACAATCTCATGGTTAATTGGGTTATTAATATCGATATGTTCTGGGAGAAGTCCTATAACGCTGCCATGGGCCAAACCCACACGATAATACTCTGATGGGGTAACAGCACCATTAAACCACTGAGTAAGGTCATAAGCAGTGCTACGTTGGTGCAATGGTGCAGGCAGAATTGCCAAGTTTAGTTCATCTATAAGAAAGGGTTCTGCCTCCTTCAATATGCGAGCATTGTCTGGAATTATTTTTAGCCTATGAGCCCTATCCCATACCCCTTCGGTAATATTGGCATCATGATTTCCTGGTATAAAAATCCATAACCCTGAGAAACCATTTAAATTATTAAACATACGCCTTAACGATTTATCACCAAGAGTATGAGCATCAAAAGCATCACCGGCTACTAAAATAACATCTGCTTTTGAGTTGGTGGCATAATCGGCAATTGTGCTTATTACATTAAAGCGGGCTTCTGAAAGCATTATGGAGTCCTCAGGGTCAAATGCTGAGTATCCTCTACCAATCTGCCAATCAGCAGTGTGAATAATTTTTAATGCCAAAATAGCTACCTTATTTACTTTATATTGCTATCTAATAAGCGCCTGACTTTATCTATAGGTAAAGAATATAGCCCTGCAAGGTTATCAACTGTTAGTATCTTATTAACGGTACCTACATCTAATAGTGACCCATTACGCAATAGAGCGATGCGGTCAGCAACTATCGCAGCGTGCTCAGGTTGATGAGTGCAGAACAAAACTCCTATATTACGCTCAGCCAGACTAGTTATCACCTCAAGAACCATAACCTGATTACCAAAGTCAAGGCTAGCCGTTGGCTCATCCATTATTATTACAGCTGGCTTTTGTGCCAAAGCCCTGGCAAGAAGTACCAGCTGTCGCTCTCCACCACTTAACTCAGTGTAACGCCGCTCGTATAAGTGCTCTATACCAAGAGCAGACAAGCTTTCAAGTGCTATTTTGTAATCGTCTTTTTTAGGGGATGAAAACGCTCGTAAAGTTGCGTACCTGCCCATCAAAACTATGTCGGACACTAAAAACGGGAAAGAGGCTGGTTGAGCTTGGGGCACATAGCCAACATAATGTGCTAATTCACGTGTAGACCAGCTGTTTATAGGTTTATTATTTATATATACGGTACCTGAACTGGCCTTAAGAAGCCCCATAATAGTTTTAAAAAGCGTTGATTTACCACTACCATTAGGGCCTAGCAGGCAAAATACTTCGCCTGCGTTAATATCAAAACTTATATCATGCCCAACTATTTTACTCTTGTATCCTATGGCAACATTTTCTAGTTGTATTAACGGACGCTTGTTCCTTGCTGTATTCATATGCTACGCCGCCCATAAAGCAATAACAATACGAAAAATGGCGCACCAACCAGCGACGTAAGCACCCCAAGCGGTATTTCCATATAGCTGGCACTTCTTGCTATGGTGTCAGTGAACAGCATAAAAGCTGCGCCAAGCATTATTGCAGCTGGCATTAATCGGGAAAATACTGGTCCCACTACCAGTCTAGCAAGATGGGGAACTATTAAGCCAACCCACGCTATTACTCCGGCAAAAGACACTACACTTGCAGTCATAAGCGTAGCTGCCAATATAAGTATGCGCCTCAGCTGTTTTGTGTTCAACCCTAAAGCTTGAGCCTCGTCATCAGGTAGACTTAATAAGTTTATTCGCCAACGCAATAGAACCAAAGGCACAAATCCAAATAATATGAACGGTATCGACCTATATAGGTCAGACATGCTTACTGAGCCTAGCCCCCCTAAAAGCCAAAAAGTAATAGATGCCAACTCACTATACGGATCAGCCAATATTGTTAGTAGTGATATAAAAGCACTAAGAAATGCACCAACAGCTACACCAGCAAGAACCAATATCAAAACAGGATCATGACGTTTTAAAATCGTTGATACGCTGTAAACCATTAATACTGCTAGCAAACCACCTGAAAATGCCATTATCTGAATAGCTGATGGCGTAAACCCCATTACTATACCTAACACCGCACCTAGTCCGGCTCCGGCGGAAACTCCAAGAATATCAGGCGACACAAGTGGATTACGAAACATAGCCTGATAAGCGGCCCCAGAGCATGCCAAGGCTGCGCCCACTAATAGCGCTGCTAAAATTCTTGGTAGACGTATCTGCATAAGAACCACTTCTAGTGTTTGCGTATCAGCATTACTACCAAGAGTATGGTCAGATGCAGGCATGAATATATGCACTACATCACCCCATGTGACCGGATAACTACCTGAAACCAGTGCTAGCCATAATGATGCCATTAACAAAATGACAAACAACGGCCACCTACAAATACGCCAGAAAATTGAATTCATTAAACGCCTACACCATACGAAAGTATTAGTACAGAATCATACACATTGTTCTAAAGTTCAATTAGGGACTCATAATAACGCAGCCAGGAGACATTACTATGAAAACCAGTGCTTTAAACAAACTAGGAATAACCATTCCCATAATACAAGCTCCCATGGCAGGTACAGCAACCCCAGAACTGGCAGCTGCGGTATCAAATGCTGGTGCACTGGGCTCGCTTGGTTTGGGAAGCTCTAACACTGAACAGGCAAGGCGGCTAATAGAAAAGACCATGCAACTAACTAGCGCCCCCTTTAACGTAAATTTTTTCTGTCATGAAACACCGGTATCAGACCCTACTAGGGAAACCGTTTGGCTGCGTTATTTAGCACCTTTATTTGACGAGTTCGACACAGAACGCCCAAGCAGTCTTCATAACCCATACACTAGCTTTAACGATAATCCAGAGTTACTTGACCTAGTATTGGAACTAAAGCCGGCAATAGTAAGCTTTCATTTTGGCCTACCAAGTAGCAATGCTATAAAACAACTCAAAGAGGCGGGAATTATATTAATGGCCACAGCAACCAAACTATCCGAAGCTCGGGCCATAGAGGGTGCAGGGCTAGATTTCATAGTAGCGCAAGGGTGGGAAGCCGGGGGCCACAGGGGTATTTTTGATCAGCATGACAAAGACCGCGAACTTACAACTTTTTCGCTACTTACGCTATTAGCAGAAAAAAGCCATCTGCCGGTTATTGCAGCTGGCGGAATAATGAATGGAACTGGAATACGAGCAGCTTTGCGATTAGGAGCTTGTGCTGTACAAATGGGAACAGCATTTGTTCTTTGCCCGGAATCTGCGGCCAACAAAGCCTATCGCGATGCCTTGCAAAGCGACAAGGCATTCTATACGGGCCTTACTCCAGTAATATCTGGGCGTCCAGCCAGAGGAATAATAAACCGGGCCCATACCGATATAGACACCCCTGGTAGACCAATATTACCCGACTACCCAATTTGCTATACAGCCACAAAAGCACTAGATAAGGCAGCTCAAGAACGTAATAATTATGACTTTGCGCCACATTGGGCTGGACAGGGGGCGCCATTAGCACGAGCAATGCCCGCTGCTGAACTTGTTCAGCAGTTACAAAAAGAAATTAACGAAAATATAAACTAGCCAGGCAATCTAGCTTATGCCTAAGCTGCTGAGAACTTATCGCGGTGTAATAACTGGCCAACCATAAAGCATGCAACACCACCCCACAGAACCCACCAAGAAGGTATGAACAATGTTGCTACTGCAAATGCTATGGCAAGAATTGCACCTATTATTACAAACGTAGTGCGTGTGCCAAAAATTGCTGCTATAGAAATACCAAACAAAATAGCAGCAAGTATTTGAATTATGTACTGCATGGCTCCCCCTTTATTATTGTGCGCTGCGGCGCCAGTTCGAGAACTGTCATACTGATCTAATAGTATACTTTTTCTGGTAACTGGGCTATACGCACTTACTATTAGGCAATAAGGCTTGCATATTAACGGTCACGCGTTACGGCAAACTCACAAAACTGTAGCAGGCTATCTAAATACTCGGACTTAGGGAAGTTAGTTATTGCCTGGCGGGCTAAATCTGCCTCGGCTAATGCAGCGTTGCGCGTGTATTCAAGTGCACCCGTGTCTTGTATAGCATCAGCAACAGCAGCGAAATCTGCTTCGCCGGTACGTATAGCTTCTTGTATAAGTGCACGCTGTTGTTGACTGCCATTTTCCATAACATGTATTAATGGCATGGTTGGCTTGCCTTCTCGAAGATCATCACCAACGTTTTTACCAAGGGCAGCGGCATCACCGCTGTAATCTAGAACATCATCTATTAACTGAAACGCTGTACCAATATGGCGCCCATACGCCGCCGCACTTGCTTCATCATGACTATTGGCACTAGCAAGTATGGCCCCCACCTGTGCAGCAGCCTCGAATAGTTTTGCAGTTTTATATCGTACAACCTGAAGGTAACGCTCCATAGATACGTCTGGATCGTGCACATTAAGCAGCTGCAACACCTCGCCTTCAGCAATAACTGTTGTGGCCTCGGACATAACGGCCATAGCACGCATGCTATTAGTTTGAACCATCATTTCAAAGGACCTGGAATATAGGTAATCACCCACAAGAACACTTGCTGCATTACCAAAAACCGCATTAGCAGTACTGCGTCCACGACGCATGTCTGATTCATCTACAACATCATCATGAAGCAAAGTTGCAGTATGAATAAACTCGACTACGCCGGCCATAATGTGGTGATCTTTGCCCTTATAGCCAAGTGCTCCGGCAACCATAAGCAGCATAGCGGGACGCATGCGCTTGCCACCGGCACCAACTATATAGTCACCAATTGTACGTATTAATGCCACTTCAGAATTCAGCCGAGCCCTAATAACGGCATCCATAGCTTTCATATCGGCTGCAATTGGCGTGAGTAGATTGGAGAGATTCAAGTTGTGATCCTGACAGGCTGTTGATAGGTAATCGTACTAAAACAGCCAATTATACGGCAGTAAAAATAGTAGCGATATTACACCACCTCACTAATGGGTAATAATATTACTTTTACAAGAATTTAGCGGGGTATGGATTGAGCACATCAGATATTTCTAATTTAGTAGCGCAAGCACAGCGCGTACTTAGTCAGATAGAAGCATGGTTACCACCTGCACCACCGGAAACCGACTGGTCTGCTATTGCATTTCGTTGGCGCAAACATAG
>JAJYRX010000090.1 GCA_021793875.1 Pseudomonadota bacterium | reverse complement strand
AAGCCTCTATTATGGCAGCAACCTGTTTTTGATCATTTAGGGCTATATGTTCTACAGCCGTGTAGGTAAGCAATGCACTTGCTCGTGCCACCGCATCGGCTCCAAGTCGTTGCAAAATAAGCACGACACCAGCTGCATGGTGATC
This sequence comes from Pseudomonadota bacterium, assembly GCA_021793875.1. Classification (GTDB taxonomy): domain Bacteria; phylum Pseudomonadota; class Gammaproteobacteria; order Burkholderiales; family Burkholderiaceae_B; genus JAJYRX01. Next base: position 6,117 of record JAJYRX010000090.1, on the reverse strand, counting down.
AGCAGGAGCACCTGTGCCCAGCTTTACCCCTTCTAACGGCTTCTGAGCCCACTCTGAGGCCCTACGCACAAGCGCCCTACCCTTATCGTCAAGGCCCGTTGTGGCTTTTAACAACCACTCTTTGTTAAATGCTTGTACTGACTCGGTAGTCATAGTAAGACAGCCATAAAAACTTTACACTGAAAGGTATATACAGGAGTTTAACGCTATGCCCAAAGCAAAACCAATTACACTGCTAATTGTTTGGCATTCACGCACTGGAACTGCGCAACAAATGGCCAGCGCAGCAAAACAAGGGGCGTTGGAAGCAGCTCAGGAAATGGGACATAAAAACCAAATTAAAGTTCTGTCTAAGCCCGCTAACGAAACTGGCCCTGAAGACCTCCTGAACGCCAACGGTTATCTGTTTTGCGCGCCTGAAAACTTGGCTTCACTTAGCGGCGCAATGAAAGAGTTCTTTGATGTTAATTACTACGCCGTGCTTGATAAGCTAAATGGCAGGCCCTATGCTCTTATGATAAGCGCAGGATCAGATGGTCAAATGGCTCTGAAACAGGCTGAGCGTATAGCAAAAGGGTGGCGGCTTGAAAAAATCATGCCCAGCATAATAATTAACACCAACGCTCAAACTGCAGAGCGCATATGGGAACCCAAAACTATCAATAATGAGCAAACCATAAAATGTAAAGAAGCTGGTGCCATGCTGGCGGGCGTTTTACTACTGGGCATGTAAAACATGCTTATTTAGGCCGGTGGCAAGTTAAATACCTGGCGCAAATAAGCTAAGTAAGCCGGATCATCACACATAGTCTTTTCAGGTGCATCAGATACCTTAGCTACAGGCTGACCATTACAACGAACCATTTTCATAACTATCTGCAAAGGCTCATGACCCAAGTCATTTGTCAGGTTGGTACCTATTCCAAACGAAACCTGACAACGGCCAGCAAAGTGTTTAGCTAAATCTATGGCCTTTGGTATTGTGAGCGCGTCAGAAAAAACAAGCGTTTTAGTTCGTGGGTCAACACGATTGGCTGCATAATGAGCTAAAAGCCTTTCACCCCAGTCGTAAGGGTCTCCAGAATCGTGACGAGCACCATCAAAAAGCTTGCAAAAGTACATATCAAAGTCACGCAAAAAAGCATCCATTCCATACACATCGGACAGTGCTATTCCGAGGTCACCACGATATTCTCGCGCCCACACCTCAAATGCAAACACCTGAGAGTCACGTAAACGGGGGCCTAGCGCTTGACAGGCCTGCAAGTACTCGTGCCCCATCGTTCCCAGTGGTGTTACCCCATGCTTCATAGCAAGCCATACATTACTTGTTCCAGCAAAATGTGGAGCCATTTGCTCTTTCATGGTTATGAGAACTTCTTCGTGCCATTGACGTGAAAAACGCCTGCGAGTGCCATACTCAGCAACTCTAAAGTGCTCCAATGCTGGATCGTCTATTACTAGTTTCATCTTGGATTGCAGACGCTTACGACCTTCTTCCCAACCTGGATCTTTGCATACGTTGCGAAAATAAACTTCGTTGATTATGGCCAGCACAGGTATTTCAAATAAAATGGTGTGCAACCATGGGCCTTTAACAGAAACTGATATTTCACCTGGTTTTTCACCTTCGGTAATCGAAATACACTTTTCTGGTAAATGAAATAAACCAAGAAAATCTACAAAGTCGCTTTTGATAAACCTAAGACTACGCAAATAGTCTAATTCTTCTTGCGTAAACCTTAGCTGACATAAGGCTTTTACCTCGTCTCTTATTTCATCAATCCATTCGCTGAGATTAATGTTTGGAGTACGGCATTGGTATCTATATTCCACTTGTGCTGCAGGAAACTGGTGTAACACCACTTGCATCATGGAAAACTTGTATAAATCTGTGTCTAGTAATGAAGTGATAATCATGTTTAAAAACGCATAAAACCGAGAAACCTGATTTACTTTCTGGTCAATTAGTACTTACCTGTATGTTTTAGGTAAAATTGGAATTTATTACGCAACATTTACAATAGCGGCTTTATTTAAATAACCCTGACGTTATGTTTGCGTAATAGTACGATACAAAGCGTCCCAAAGGTTGGGAATCCCATGCTGGAGTGTAACGAATGACTCACGTCGTCACTGAAAACTGTATTAAGTGCAAATTTACTGACTGTGTAGATGTATGCCCCGTAGATTGTTTTCGCGAAGGCCCTAATTTTCTGGTTATAGACCCAGATGAATGCATAGACTGCGCTGTATGCGTTCCTGAATGCCCTGCTAATGCAATTTTTGCCGAAGAAGATGTTCCTGAAGATCAGGTACATTTCATAGAGCTTAACGCGGAGCTAACACCTGAGTTTGGTCCAATTAACCGAACTAAAGAACCATTGCCCGAAGCCGATGAATGGAACGGCGTAGAAGGCAAGCTAAAACATCTAGAACGTTAATTTTATTTAAGTCAGCCTACCATGGCCATAAGTTCGGGTTATTACTAGGTCTTTTTTAACACAAACCTATTAAAGTTGCGGTAAGCTTTAACGGTTATAAAAAAGGCCTATTAATATATGCTATACGATCTCCACGAGTTACAGCGTGCGTTTTTGAGCCCTCTTGCCGCTTTTACGAGTACAGGCTCAAAGCTGTTCACAAACCCGTACAGCCCATTAAGCTACACACCACTATCACGTCAAATTGCTGCGGGATACGAACTTGTGCACAGGCTTGGAAAAGAATACGAAAAACCTGCCTGGGGCCTTAATAGCACCATTATTAATGGCAAAAGTGTTGGTATTTCAGAACACGTAGCAGCACGTAGACCTTTCTGCAACCTAATTAACTTTAAAAGGGAAAACGAACAAGGTCTAAACAACCCAAAGGTGTTACTTGTAGCTCCGCTTTCCGGTCATCATGCAACCCTATTGCGTGCCACGGTAAACGAGCTTATACCCGATCATGATGTGTATGTAACAGACTGGATAGACGCACGCATGGTACCAGTTAGCGAAGGCCCTTTCCATCTAAACGATTACGTCACTTACATACAAGACTTCATAAGAATTTTAGGCCCTGATCTTCATGTAATGGCCGTATGTCAGCCTACAGTGCCCGTATTAGCTGCGGTATCGTTATTGCATACACAGGCTGAAAGCTGTGTGCCACGCAGTTTAATTCTTATGGGTGGGCCCGTTGATGCCAGAAAATCACCCACACAAGTAAACCGACTTGCAACTACAAAGTCTTACTCATGGTTTGAAAACAACCTAATAGAGCGGGTTCCCGTACGATACCCAGGTGCAGGCCGAAAAGTATATCCAGGCTTTCTACAACACGCTGGGTTTATAGCCATGAATCCAGATCGCCACATGCAGTCACACTACGATTTTTACCTTAGCCTGCTAGAAGGTGATGGTGAAGATGCTGAAGCACACAGGCGTTTTTACGATGAGTACAACGCAGTACTCGATATGCCAGCGGAGTTCTATCTCGATACCATTAAGGTAGTATTCCAAGAATATAAACTAGCTAAAGGAAGTTGGGTTATAGATGGTGTTCGCGTAAACCCAGCCGATATAAAAAACACAGCACTATTCACCATTGAAGGCGAGCTTGACGATATTTCTGGACAAGGGCAAACAAAAGCGGCACAAGACCTGTGCAGCAGCCTGCCAAAGGAATTACGCAAGCACTACGTTGCACCAAAGTGTGGTCACTATGGCATATTTTCTGGGCGCCGCTGGCGTAATTTAATAGCTCCCAAGGTGAAAGAATTCATACGAAGTAACGCCTAGTATTTAAGCGTTATGCCTCCGTCCACCAATAGCTCTATACCAGTTATATATTTTGATTCGTCTGAGGCTAGAAACAAAGCGGCATAGGCTACATCCCATGCGTTGCCCATATGGCCCATAGGAACCTGTTGATCGCGCTCATTCCACATAGCACTGGTGCTACCCTTTCCGTATTCTTGTGTCAGTCCAACAGAGTGCTCCACCATTGGAGTTTTCATAAGACCTGGCAATATTGTGTTGACCCGTATTTTGTCTTTTGCATACTCAACCGCTGTTGTGCTAGACATATGGTTCATTGCAGCCTTGGTAGCCGAATACGTAACATATGGCACACCTGTGTAACGAATAGAGGCAAGGGACGATACATTAATTATGCTGCCACCACCCTGCTTCTGCATTGTAGGAATAAATACTTTCATAGATAAATAGCAGCTTTTAAGGTTTATATCGAAAACCCTATCCCATTCCTGCTCGCTAGTTTCTACCACTCCACCAGTACTAACTATGCCTACGTTATTATGCAAAATATTAACGGCGCCATAATTACTTATAGTTTCTTCATGAACTTTTTTTATATGATCAAGGCTAGTTACATCAGCCTGTAAAGCTATAGCTTTGCCACCTTCACTTTCTATTATTGATACCGTTTCCCGTGCGGCATCAGGATTTATATCTACACACACCACGTTAGCACCATGGCGGGCAAATAGCACTGCTACAGCTTTACCATTACCCCAACCAGGTCCAATGGAACCAGCCCCCATAATTACAGCTGTTTTACCTTTTAATCGTTGTGCTTCCGGCATATTACTCATAGTAACTCCACTATTTAACCATTGTGTCTGGCAGCCATGTAACTATTACTGGGAAGAAGAAAAGCAAGGCTGTAGTAACAACTTCCATTCCTACAAACCACCATGCACCCGAAAATATTTTTTCTAATGGTGTTTTTCTATCTATTCCTGCAATAACATAAACATTAAGGCCAACAGGAGGGGTTATAAGCCCTATTTCACACATCTTTACGCATAGTATTCCAAACCATATGGGATCAAATCCCAGGGATACTACTGTCGGATACATAATTGGCAATGTAATTACAAGCATAGAAAATGCATCTAAGAACATGCCTAATGGGAAATATATAAGCAACAGAAGAAAAATTATAAAAAGTGGTGGTACATCCACCTGTGATACGAACTGTGCTATGGACTGCGGTATTTGTGCAAGGCTTAAAAAGTAGCTGAAAATTCCAGCACCAACCATAGTCATAAGTATCATGACTGTTGTTGTAATAGACGACCTGAAGCTTTCCTTTAAACGGCTTTTTAATTCTGGACGAGCCTCTTTAGACAAAAGCAACATTAAAAACGCTACAAATGCACCTATTGCTCCTGCCTCTGTCGGCGTAACAAAGCCAAGATAAATTCCACCTAGCACAAAAACAAATAACAGCATTACCTGCCAGGCATCGAAAAGTGATAACAATCGCACAGACCAACGTTCTGGCACGCTAGTTGTCTGACTTTGTATATGGGTGCTTATAAACCATATGCCAATCATGAAAATTAGTGTTGAAAGCACACCTGGCACTATTCCTGCCATTAACATTTTGCCTGCGGAAACCTCTGTTAAGGCGGCGTAAAATATTAGCAATACGCTTGGAGGTATAAGTACGCCCAATACACCACCCGCAGCAACGGCCCCTGTAGAAAGCCTTGGGTCGTAACCTGCCTTGTGCATTTCAGGAATTGCCACAGAACCTACTGTTGCCGCAGTAGCCACGCTTGACCCAGATGTGGCGGCAAAGCCCGCACATGTAAGAACACTGGACATGGCTAGACCGCCAGGAAGGTGCCCCACCCATTTGCGAGCAACGTCAAAAAGGCGTCTGCCTATACCAGCATGGTGCGCAAAGGCACCCATTAAAATGAATAAGGGAATTACTGTTAGTAGATACGAGGCAGATTGTGAATACGCAAAAGTTTTTAGGCGGTTAAGTACAAAACCAAAATCTTCAATAATAACTATGCCTGTTACACCAGCAAGACCCAGAGCAGCAAAAACCGGGGTACCAAGGGCCATTAAAACAAAAATTATTGCAACAGCTATGGTTGTTGCTATGGTTATTTCATCCATAATTAATCCTGGACCTGGTTCCTGGAAAGAATGTCATCCAAAGGTTTATCTTCATTTATGTTAGGTGCTCCACAAATAGCTATGCGAATCGAAAACAAAAGCATTTGTAGGAACCCAAACCATAAGGCTATAGCTAGAATTATTTTTGCCCACCAAATTGGAAACTCAACAAACCCCCACCTGAATTCTTTTA
>JAJYRX010000089.1 GCA_021793875.1 Pseudomonadota bacterium | reverse complement strand
TCTGTGGCCAAGGCCATAAAATACGAGGCACTAGATGCATCACCTTCGACCTGGAATGTTAAGGGAGATACATACTCAGCGTTAGCTGAAATAACAAAGTGCTGCCATCCATAACGTTTTACTGAAACCCCAAAACGCTGCATAGTTTTAAGGGTTATGTTTATGTAAGGTATTGATATTAATTCACCATCAACTTTTATGTGGATATCAGTACCAATTTTACGAGCAGCTAGAGGTGCAGCCATTAGCAGAGAAGTTAAAAACTGACTAGAAACATTACCTTTAACGGTAACTTCATTTTTGTTTATATTGCTTGCACCTATATGTATTGGAGGGTAGCCCTCAGACTGCAAGTACTTTATTTGAGCCCCCATGTATATAAGAGCATCGGCCAAATCTTTAATTGGACGCTCATGCATTCTGGGCACGCCACTTAAGGTGTAATTACCACCCATAATTGCTAAAGCACCAGTTAATGGCCTTATGGCGGTACCGGCATTACCCATAAAAAGATCTGCCTCAGTTATTGGAAATGGATACACACCATGTACCCTAACCTTGCCTCCACCAAGACGCTCAACCTTTACACCACACCTATCTAATGAGTTAAGCATTACGCTTATATCATCTGAGTCGAGCAACCCGTGCAGCTCAGTAACACCTGAGGAGAGCGCAGCAAGTAATAGCGCCCTATTAGATATACTTTTTGAGCCAGGTAAGCTAACTGAACCACTACACTTTTTAATAGGGTCTAAAGTTAAAGAAGAATTGTTACGTGATGTCATGTTTATTTAGTTCTGCTTCCCCAAAGACGGCGAGCCAGGGCCGCTTTGTCAAGGAACTCCTCTAAAGATTTAGCATCTGAATTAATCAACGCTGCTTTAGCTTGTTCAAGTGCCTCCTTGAACTCGGTCAATTCTAGAAGCACTGCATCACGGTTGGCCAGAAAAATATCACGCCAAACCTCTGGAGAGCCTGCCGATATGCGGGTAAAGTCCCGAAAGCCGCTACCAGCAAGCGTAAGACGCAGATCAGAATCGTCAGCGCTAGCAACTTGCCACATAAATACTGATGCCAAAAAATGTGGCACATGGCTAACCGATGCTAAAGCTCTATCGTGAATGTCGGGATCCATGCTTACCATTCTGGCACCGCACTGCTCCCATAGACTTACTATGGTATCTATAGATTCGCTCGAGTTCTCTTCAAGAGGGGTAAGAACAACAGTACGATCTTTAAACAAATCTGGGCTAGCAGCTTCAGGCCCAGCATTTTCGGAGCCTGCTATAGGATGCCCTGGTACAAAATGGCCAGATTTGCTTCCAAGTATTTTTCGGGCTTTATTTACTATTTCGTGTTTAGTGCTACCAGCGTCTGTAATGATGGTGCTGGTATTAATAAATGGCTTTAATTGCTCTATAACGTCAGGTATTACACCTACAGGTGTAGATATCATTATTACGTTAGCTTTTTTAGCAGCTTCTGGAAGAGTTGCCACCTCGTCTATAAGACCAAGAGATTTAGCCTGATTTAAACTGTAAGCATGGCGACCCACCCCAATAACATGGCTGGCACCACCAAACTTCTTAAGAGCAGCCGCAAATGAACCGCCTATGAGTCCAACACCAACAACCGCAATTATTGGAGGCTTAAGTGTGGCGTTAATACCGGGGCGGGACATAATTATTATGCGTCTAGTATTTTAGTGAGAACATCAATAAACCTCTGGTTTTCTGATGGTAGGCCTATTGATATGCGTAAACAGTGCGGTAGCCCGTCAGAAAATACTGGCCGTACTATTATGCCGTTACGTAATAGTTCCATATGTATGTCAGAAGCTTTCTCACCAAAATTAGCTAATATAAAGTTACCAAAGCTTGGCTCATACTCAATTCCCAGTTTTTCAAATGCCTGCTGTAGCATTTCTAAACCCTGCTTGTTCATCTCGTAGCTTTTTTGTAGATAGTCGTAGTCGGACAACGCAGCTACTGCGGCTACCTGACCAAGGGTATTTACGTTGAAAGGTTGACGTACCCGGTTCATGAGGTCGGTAAGGTGAGGCTGAGCTATAGAAAAACCTATACGCAAGCCCGCAAGACCATAAGCCTTTGAAAATGTACGGGTAACCACTACATTAGGAAACTGACGCACCCACTGCACGCTATCAAACCTTAGTTCCGGGTCAAGATACTCTGTATAGGCTTCGTCTAGTACTACAGCCACCCGCTCACCGTGCTCTTTTTTAACCTTTTCTAGAAAAGACTGTATTTTGTCGGCTGAAAGAAATGTACCCGTAGGGTTATTGGGATTAGCTATAAACACTAACCGTGTCTCTACGTCTATAGCATTAAACATAGCGTTTAGGTCGTGCCCATAACCATCGGCTGGTACTACTATATGCCTTGCACCCCTTGCTTGGGTGGCCAGATGATAAACCGCAAATGCATACTTTGAATAAACAACAGCATCGCCGCGGGTTAGTAAAGCAAGAGAAGCTAGCTCAAGTAGATCATTGGACCCATTACCCAAAGTTATCCATGAAGATGGAACATTGTATTTTTCAGATAGAGCCGACTTAAGGTAGAAGCCGTTTGGATCCGGGTAGCGAGCAAGGCCATCGACAACCTCGATAATAGCCTTACGAGCGGATTCTGGTACTCCAAGTGGGTTTTCGTTAGAAGCCAGCTTTATGATTTCATCAGGATTGAGACCAAATTCGCGTGCGAGCTCATCTATAGGCTTACCAGCCTGGTAAGGCGCTATTTCCTGTACATGAATGGGCGCGCTAAACTTGTGACCCTGATCTTCATTGTTATCTAAAGAGCTCATTGAGACACTCCAATTAAACCGTAGCGGCGGTAAAGCCTGACTGCAAGATTAGCTACTGCCGCGGATATGAACCTAAAACCTTATAGAAGGCCACCTGACTCTTAAGCTCTGTAAGGGCTTTAGATACGTTTGTATCTTGTACATGGCCAAGCAAGTCTACATAGAAATAATATTCCCACTGACCTGTTCGGGCAGGCCGAGATTCAAGCCTTGACATTGACACACCATAGTTTGCCAAAGGCGACAGCATCTCGTAAACCGCCCCAGCCCTGTTTGGTACGGCAAGAATCAGGCTAGTTTTATCACTACCACTAGGCGGTGTCTCCATATCACCCACAACAAGAAAACGTGTGCGGTTTTGTGGGTGATCTTGAATGCCTGACGCAACCACCTTTAAACCCCATATTTTAGCGGCAGCAGCACTAGAAATTGCCGCTACGGTACTATCACCAGATGCGATACGTGCAGCTTCTGCATTGCTTGATGCTGCATCAAATGAAAGGTTGGGATAGTGTTTCAAAAGCCAACCTTGGCACTGAGCCAAAGCCTGTGGATGACCCATTATGCGCTTAACGCCCTCCATGGTCTTGTTTTGCGCAAGAAGCTCGTGCTCAATTTTTACCGAGCGCTCGCCTATTACTTTTAATGGGGTATTCAATAAGAGGTCTAGTGTTCTATTTACACCGCCCTCGGTGGAGTTTTCAACCGGCACTATGCCAACTGTGGACTGCCCAGCTTCTACAGTACGAAAAACCTCATCGAAGCTATCACACCTTACAGGGTTTATGTAATGCCCAAACTGGTCATATGCTGCTTGCTCAGAAAACGAGCCTTGAGGACCTAAGTAAGAAACCGAAATTACCTCTTCAAGCCCCCTGCATGTGGAAATGATTTCTGACCATACTGCCGCTATTGCATTATCGGTAAAAGGCCCTTTATTTGATGACTGCAAGCGACGTAATATTTGTGCTTCGCGTTCGGGCTTAAGAACTGGCCCTTCAACATCAAACTCTTCTTTTACCTTACCAACTTCTTGCGCTATTTTGGCTCTTTCATTCAGAAGCTCTAGCAGCTGAGTATCTATTTCATCTATACGCTCACGGAGTGGTTTAAGACGATGTAAAAGAATATCAGCCATAGCGTTGTTCAAACCCTTGCATAAAAGAAACCAATGCCTTAACACCCTCTAATGGCATGGCGTTATATATAGAAGCACGCATACCACCTACACTCTTATGCCCTTTTAGCTGCAACAGACCATCATGCTCAGCCTGCTCTAGAAAAGCCTGCTCTAGTGAGTTGTCTTGCAGGTGAAAAGGAATATTCATGCGTGACCTGAAAGCCGGAGCTACCTTATTAGTATAAAACTCGGTTTGATCTAGGTAGTTATATAGCAAACTTGCTTTTTCAATATTATGTTTTTCGATTACCTGAATACCGCCCTGATTTATAAGCCACTTAAACACCAAACCAGCCATATAAATTGCATATGTAGGCGGTGTATTGAGCATGGAGTCGGCTTTATCTACAGCACTGTAACTGAAGACGGACGGACAAGTTTCAGAACCAACGCCAAGCAGGCTTCGCCTTATGATTACTATAGTTAACCCTGCAGGACCTGCATTTTTTTGAGCACCTGCATACACTACATCAACTTTAGAAAAGTCTATTGGGCGGGATAGCAAGTGTGAAGAAGCGTCGACCACAAGCGCAACATTGGCAGCACCTAATTCAGCCATGTCGGGCCAGTCAACAAACTCAAGACCGCTTATGGTTTCATTGCTACAAATATGTACATATGATGAGTCAGGCCGTACATTCCATTGCTCAGGTGTTGGATACCATGTCCAGGGCTCCTGATGCGAGCCATTTATGGTTGCGTTACCTTCGCAAGTGGCAGCCACTGATATATCGCCATACTTTTTAGCTTCTTTGTACGACTTAACAGACCAGTTACCAGTGATAAGGTAGTCGGCCTTATTACTACGCCCAGAGCCTAGTAGGTTAAGTGGCAATATGGCATTTTGAGCGGTGGCTCCCCCTTGCATAAACAAAACAGCAAATTCTTCAGGTATGTTTAGCAGGCTACGCAGGTCGGCTTCCGCCTGATTTCTAATACTGGTAAATTGTTTGCCACGGTGGCTCATTTCCATAACGGACATGCCACTGCCATTCCAATCGAGCATTTCACTGGCTGCTTGCCTAAGAACCTCTTCAGGCAAAACTGAAGGACCAGCAGAAAAATTCCATGGCCTAATCATTGCTTGTACCTTGGTCGGATTCAATTTCACCATTAACTTCAGATGTGTTTTCTTCGCCCTCGGTGTTTGGTTCTATATCGGATTCAGCAACACGACGCACACCAGTAAGGTGGCTGTTGTCGTCTATATTAATTAACGTTACCCCTTGGGTTGAACGCCCCATTTCACGTATTTCCGAAACACGGGTACGAACCAATACACCACCGTTGGTAATAAGCATTATTTCATCCGATTCGGACACCAGGACGGCGCCAACCACTTTACCATTACGTTCAGAGGTCTGTATTGCTATAAGACCTTTTGTACCCCTGTTGTGCCTACTGTATTCTGTGATGGGAGTTCTTTTACCGAACCCGTTTTCAGTGGCAGTTAGAACAGATAATGTTTCATCTTTAGCGACTACCATTGCGATAACAGATTGTTCCTCATCGATTCTCATGCCACGCACCCCACGGGCTGTACGACCCATGTGACGAACATCAGATTCAGCAAACCTTACCGCCTTTCCATCATCAGAAAAAAGCATGACATCGTATGTGCCGTCGGTTATATCGACACCTATAAGGTAATCACCTTCATCGAGACCAACTGCAATAATTCCTGTTTTACGTGGATTAGAGAAATCGGACAACTTAGTTTTTTTGACCGTTCCACGAGCAGTTGCCATGAATACAAACTGGTCTGGTGCAAAGTCTTTAACCGGCAGCACTGCTGTTATTTTCTCGTTGGGCACCAATGGGAACATATTTACTATTGGACGCCCCCTGGAGTTGCGTGAACCCTGAGGCACCTCCCAAACCTTAAGCCAGTAGACCCTACCCCTATCAGAGAAACATAGTATGTGGTCGTGTGTATTTGCGATAAACAGCTGTTCTACCCAGTCATCTTCACGAGTAGTGGTAGCAAGCTTACCCCTGCCACCCCTACGCTGAGAACGATATTCGGACAAGGGCTGGCTTTTTATATAGCCAGCCTGCGATAGCGTAACAACCATATCCATAGGTGTTATAAGATCTTCAATATCAAGATCGGTAGCATTGTGTTCTATGGTTGAACGACGCTCGTCTTTTGCGTTTACAGAGAACTCTTCTTTAACCGCTAATAGCTCTTCGCCTATTATTGCGGTAACACGCTCTGGTCTGGCAAGAATATCGAGCAAATCGGCAATAATTTCCATAATATTGCGATACTCTTCTGTTATTTTTTCTTGCTCAAGGCCTGTTAGACGCTGTCGATGCGGG
>JAJYRX010000088.1 GCA_021793875.1 Pseudomonadota bacterium | reverse complement strand
CACCGCATAAAATCCAACAAACCCAAGGTCAAGAAGACCAGCAAAGCCCACCACAATGTTAAGACCTAGACCCAACATTATGTAAATGAGAACTAATGTGGCGATATCGACCTGCCCTCGACCTGTAAAGAAAGGCCACACCAAGGCAATGCCAACAAGAACAAAAATAAATATACGTCGTGCTGAATCTGTTAGCACCGGCATGTTAAAAGTTTTACCGCCCCGGCCAACTACCCGTGCGATATATGGCCTTAGCATTTGAAAAACAAACACTATAGCCATACCACTGATAATTGCTCCCCACTCAGGCTGTATATTACTGCTCATACCGACACGTACTAGCTGTAATCCAAAAACGGGGGCTACTATTATTCCTGCAATAACAGCTGCAAAAATTGCGTTTCTTAATTGACTGGCCATTACACTTTTTCCACTTCCGGTTTACCTAGTAGGCCTGTTGGTCTAAATAGAAGAATAAGTACCAACAACGTAAAGGCGACAATATCTTTGTACTGAGAAGATATGTATGCTGCTGCGAAAGTTTCAGCAAGACCAAGTAAAACACCGCCCAGCATTGCTCCTGGAATACTTCCAATGCCACCAAGAACAGCAGCTGTAAATGCCTTAATGCCAGCTATAAAGCCTATAAAAGGATTAAGCTTCCCAATAGCGAGTGCAATAAGCACTCCACCAACTGCGGCTAGCATAGCTCCAATTACAAAGGTAAACGAAATTATTCTATTGGTATCTATGCCGAGAAGATTGGCCATATGCAGATCTTGTGAGCAAGCTCTGGATGCCCTACCGACTCGTGAATATTTAATGTATAGGCTTAACGCTATCATTAAAAATACTGTTACCAGTATTATCATGATTCGCGAATATGGTGCTGTTATTGTGAATTGCCCCAAATCTAGCTGTAACGCCCCTGTCACCATAGCAGGCACTGCCACATCACGGGCTCCCTGGCCTATAGCTACCCAGTTTTGTAAAAAGATAGACATACCAATTGCTGATATTAGGGGCACCAACCTAGGGCCACCTCTAAGTGGGGAATAGGCTACTTTTTCAATTGTGTACCCATATGCCGCCGTGACTAGTGCGGCAATTAATAGCATGAATAATATTACAAGCGGTACCGGCAAACCACTGTTAACGCCTATAGCGGATAAGGTCACCAGTCCAACATATGCACCAATCATGTATATTTCGCCGTGCGCGAAATTGATCATGCCAATAATGCCATAAACCATTGTGTAGCCTATGGCTATAAGTGCATATATAGCACCTAAAGACAGACCGTTGAATAATTGCTGCGTTAATTGAGGAATAATCTCAGACATAAAACAGATTCTCTTAAGCCAAAACAAACCATGTTAAGTCGTAGGCTATTTTATAAAGTTTCCTGTTCCTTGGTAAGGAACAGGAAACAAAGTGGGATTAATTTTCAAGCTGCTCTAAGTTGCCATCTGCGTCCCATTTATAAACGGCAAACTCAAACTCTTTAAGGTCGCCTTTTTCGTCATACTCGACAACCCCTATAGCAGTGTTGAATGTATTATTGTGCATGTAATCGGCAACTGCATCAGCATCTTCCCCTACTGCCTCAATACTTTGCGCAATTATTTGAACTGCAGCATATGCAGGCATATTAAAGGCACCGTTTGGGCTGCGTTTATATGTATTAAAATGCTCAATAATTTGTTCGTTGCCTTCCATTTTTGTGAAATCGGCGGGAAGTGTAACTAAAAGACCCTCCACAGCGGGACCAGCTATAGCAACAAGATCATCGTTTGCAACACCCTCTGGACCCATAAATTGTGTGTTTAGCCCCTGTTCACGAGCCTGCCTAAGAAGTAAGCCTAGCTCAGCATGATAACCACCAAAATATATTAGATCAGGATTTGTTGACTTAAGCTTTGTAATTACAGCCGAGTAATCGCTGTCTCCAACGTTAATACCTTCGAACATTTCCAACTTTACATCGGTTGGCTCTAACGCGTCTCTTACTTGTGATGCAACTCCAGAACCATATGTTTGCTTGTCATGCAAAATAGCTATTGTTGTAGGCTTAATTGTTTCAGCTATATATTCGGCAGCAAAAGGCCCTTGCTGATCGTCTCGTCCAATGGTGCGAAAAAAGTAATGCGGCTTGATCGTATCGGTAACTAAAGGAGATGTTGCACCAGGTGTTATAGCAACTATTCCCTCTTGCTCATAAACGTTTACAGCAGGAACAGTGGTGCCAGAGCATGCATGTGCAACAGCGAACCTTGCTCCTGAGTTAACTACACGGTTTGCGGCTGGAACGGCCTGTTTAGGCTCACACCCATCGTCAATAAGTAATGGTTCCAGCTGTTTTCCTTTAACCCCACCTGCAGCGTTAATAGCATCTATTGCCGTTAGAGCGCCAGCTTGTATTTGATCACCGTACTGTGTTGCTGGGCCCGTCATAGGCTGTGGAATTCCAATTTTAATTGTGTCTGCTTGAGAGTTGGTCGTGGTTAAAAGCCCTAGAGCCATTAACAACGGGGCTGCTTGTTTGAAGAGCTTCATTGTTTTTATCTCCATAATAGTATGGTTTATAACCATTTAAAAAACCCTAACATACGGATACGTATGTTGAGGCTCGCCCCTAAACTTCTAAGGTGATCTGTATTGTGATTACATATACTGTTGATGTCACTACGGATTAGCCCTAGAAAATAGTAGCTCTAGGGTTTTTCCTACTCTTTGCTGTGAACGGTGTTAGCAGCAGGTTTTGCTAAATTCCACATAAGAGCTCTAAAAGGTGCAAGCATTAATATATTTATACTTAGTTTTACTGCTAAGTCACCATACATAAGAGTAATCCAGGGCATGCTAGTGCCTGCAAAAGCAATACTGAAAAATACAAAAGTGTCAGCCACAGCCGCAACTGCTCCAGCAACGAACGGAGCTCGCCACCATTTATAATTTCTTAATCTGTGAAAAACCCCTATGTCTACAAGCTGTGCAACTAGAAAAGCACTGCCAGATGCGGCAGCTATTCGCGGGGTAGCCAACCATACGGAAGCTATTAAAGCAGAAGCAAACCCAATGTATGCAACATTGCGTGCGACTGAAGGCCCAAACCTCCTATTCAACAAATCGGAGACCAAAAAAGCAAAAGGGTATGTTATTGCACCCCAAGTTAACCAGTTATTAATTGGATACTGGACTAGTATATTTGAGGCCACTACTAATAATGCCATTATAGAAATGGCAATAATCATATGATGGGTTAGCGGCCTTTCAAAGGCTATTGTTACACCTTTGCCTGGAGTCATAATATTTTAGCCCTTTGACAGCTCAATGGCCCGATTATATGCCGCATGCATTGCACTATTAATCACTCGCTCAAAATCGCTACTTTGAAACTCTGATAATGCCGCAGCAGTTGTGCCACCTTTCGAAGTTACTCTGTCACGCAGTATTTGTATCTCTTCAGTTGAACTAATTGCAAGCTGTGCAGCACCAGAGACCGTAGCCATGGCAAGCTGCTTTGATTGATCCTCTGACAAACCCAGACTAATACCGCTTTTTATCATAGCCTCCATGAAAAGGAATACGTATGCCGGACCACTTCCAGACAGTGCTGTCACTGCATTAATATCATCATCGGATGAAACCCAAACAACTTGCCCAACGGAGTTCATTATTTGATTTGCAATATATTTTTCTGACTCGGTTACTCCATCAAGGGCAAACATGCCTGTTGCACCTTTTCCAATTAAAGCAGGTGTATTTGGCATACAACGAATTAGCTTTGTCCATGGCTTGTTATCAGATCCCAGCCACTTTGATATGGTATCTGAAGATACGCCAGCAGCAACACTGATAATTAAAGTATCAGTGTGTAAAAATGGTTTTGCTGCCTCTATTGCCTGATGTAAAAACTGTGGTTTAACTGAAAGAATCCATATGCGTTTGTTGGCTAATGTATCATCCATAATATTAGAAACTGATGCCCCCTTTGCTTCCCACTGCTTAAGCACCTCGTCATTTATGTCTACTACATGAAAGCTGGAAGCATCACACAGGCTTTTAGTCATCCCTGATGCCAACGCATTGGCCATATTTCCACCACCAATAAAGGCTATAGAAAGGTTTTCACTCATTTGACTCTCAGTTATATAAAAAAGGCGTCAGGTGTTGTTAAGCACCTAACGCCTTAATATTAAATAGCTAGCTTATTTATAAACAGATTTGCTGCCATCTTTGTGCCAGGTGAATATATCAAACTTAAAGTCGTTTAAGTCTCCCTGGTCATTCCAAGAAATATTACCAATAGGCGTCTTTACACTATTGCCGTGCAAGTAATCAGCCACCTTTTCAGGATCATCGGCGCCAGCACCTTTAATACCTTCGGCTATGGCAACGGTTGCAGAATAGGCTGTCATTTGGAACGCACCACCAGCGTCACGCCCTTTTTCCTCAAATGCCTTAACTATTGCTGCGTTGTCTTCGTCTTGAGTGAAGTCAGCAGGTAATGTGACCAACATACCTTCTACAGCTTCACCGGCAATTGCGTTGATATCTGGGTTACCAACACCCTCAGGCCCCATAAAGCCTATTTTTAGACCTTGCTCGGCACCCTGGCGTAATAGTAGGCCCATCTCTGGGTGATATCCACCGTAGTATACGAAGTCAGCACCGGAGCTTTTCAGTTTAGTTATTACTGCGGAGTAATCACTGTCACCGGCATTTATACCTTCAAAAAAAGCTATTTTTATACCAGCAGCTTCTAGGTCGTCACGCACTGCCTGTGCTATACCTTGTCCATAAGACTGCTTGTCATGGATAACGGCAACTAGCTCTGGTTTGATTTTTTCGATAATGAACTCAGCAGCGGCAGGACCTTGCTGATCGTCTCTACCTATGGTTCGGAATATGAAATCGTACCCTTTGCCATCCGTTACAGCAGGCGCTGTTGCTGAGGCTGTAACCATTACTACGCCTTCTTCGTTGTATATGTTTGTGGCTGCAATTGTTGCACCAGAGCATACATGACCAACCACGTAATTTATACCGTCATTAACAATACGGTTAGCAACAACAGGACCTTGCTTAGGCTCACAGGCATCATCTACTACTACTGCCTCTAGTTCTTTACCTAACACACCGCCATTTGCATTAATTGTTTCTATAGCTGTATCAACACCCTCTTTAACCATAGTGCCATACTGAGTTAGTGCACCTGTGAACGGGCCAGCTATGGCTATTTTAATGGTATCTGCAAGGGAAGCATGTGACATAACCATGCCAGCGGCAAGTCCCAGGGCTGCAGCTATAGGTGTAAATCTAGTTTTCATAAAGTCTCCTTAGATATATATCTAGATACTAAATACAGTAGGTATCTTATGGCATGTTACGATATTTTTCATCTAGATATAAAGTGATGATAAGTTTATTGTTGCTATTGCAATAAGCTGCGCAGCATCCAGGCATTTTTTTCGTGTATATCCATACGCTGCGTTAGAAGGTCTAACGTAGGTTGATCGTTTGCGGATTCAGCTTGTTCAAACGTTGCTCTAGCAGTTTTAGCCACTGCTTCATTACCCTTAACCAGCATTTCTATCATCTGCTCGGCATTCAATAAGGACTCTGGCTCTTTAATAGTGGTTAATCGTGCATATTCAGCATAAGTACCAGGTGCATAATGACCTAAAGCCCTTATCCTCTCGGCAATTTCATCTAGTGCTTCCCATTGCTCAGTGTATTGATCCATAAACATTTGATGCAATGTGCTAAACATTGGGCCGGTGACGTTCCAATGAAAGTTATGTGTCATGAGGTATAGCGTGTAGGAATCTGCCAACAATTGAGAAAGTTTAGTTGATACCGCTTCACGTTCATTTGCAGACATACCAATATCGATAGGGAATCCGTGTTCGCTTAATGGTGCATTTTTTGAACTCATATACTTCTCCTAATCAGTAAACTACGTTATTAGCATAGCATGCTACTAGACCATTAACACTTGAAATTTGTTAAAGTCAAAGCAGCTTATATGTGCACAAGCATTACCTAATTGATGTATGAAACTCCTGGTAAACTGCAACTCTTTATTGCTGCAACCAATGCTTTTATTGCTGCCACTCGTGGGAAGCTCTTTCGCCAAACTAACGCAACCCTCCTATCTGGAGAAGGTTTATCAAACGGTACATATTTGAGTAAATTATGCTCCACTCCTGGCATGGCCAAAGAGCTCTTCGGCATAACTGTTATACCTATGCCAGCAGCTACCATATGCCTAATAGTCTCTAGGGAAGAACCTTCAAAAGTACGCTGTATGCCGTCGCTTGATGCTGAATA
>JAJYRX010000087.1 GCA_021793875.1 Pseudomonadota bacterium | reverse complement strand
TGGTTCTCCCTGAAAATGAAGAGCAGTTAATTGCAGTATTAAAAGACTGTAAAAAATTCAAGGTGCCAGTTGTTCCTCGTGGTGCTGGCACTGGCTTGTCAGGTGGTGCCAAGCCTATAGAAAATGGCGTGCTAATTGGCATGTCAAAACTAAACAAAATTAAAAGTATAGACGTAGAGTCAGCGACCGCGATTGTTCAGCCAGGGGTTAGGAATCTGGCTATTTCAGAAGCAGCGCAACCATATGGGCTCTACTATGCGCCCGACCCATCTAGTCAAATTGCTTGTTCAATTGGTGGGAATATTGCTGAAAACTCTGGTGGTGTGCATTGCCTGAAATACGGCTTAACTGTTCACAATGTATTGCGCGTCCGCCTAGTAACAATTGATGGGGAGGTGGTAGAACTGGGTTCCGAAGCACCAGATTCACCGGGCCTGGCTCTACTTCCTCTGTTTATGGGCTCCGAGGGCATGTTAGGTATAGTCACCGAAGCTACTGTGAAGCTCGTGCCAAGCCCCAGTGTTGCCCGGGTAATAATGGCAAGCTTTGCTACGGTAGAAGAGGCCAGTCAGGCAGTGACCAATGTGATTGCCCAAGGAATAATACCCGCAGGGTTAGAAATGATGGATCAGCGAGCCACTCATATGGTAGAGCCATTTGTGAAAGCTGGCTATGACATGGATGCTGCAGCAATACTACTATGTGAGTCTGATGGCACAGAGTCTGAAGTTGAAGATGAAATAAAACGCATGATGAAGGTGTTTGAACAAGCAGGCGCCACCAGACTGCAGGTGTCAAAGTCTGAACAGGAACGTTTAACATTCTGGGCAGGACGTAAAAACGCTTTTCCGGCAGCAGGTCGTATTTCACCCGATTATTACTGTATGGACGGTACAATTCCACGCCGTTACCTGGGTAAGGTCCTCACAGCAATGACAAAAATGGAAGAGAAATATAATCTTCGCTGTGCCAACGTTTTCCATGCCGGTGATGGTAACCTGCATCCGCTTATACTTTTTGATGCTAACAACCCCGGAGAGGTAACCCGCGCTGAAGAGTTTGGTGCTGAGATATTGGAGTTATGTATAGAAGTGGGGGGCACAATTACTGGTGAGCACGGGGTTGGCTATGAGAAAATTAATCAAATGTGTGTGCAATTCAGCCGTGCTGAACTTGATGCATTCTCTGCGGTAAAGAAGGCTTTTGATCCATATGGTCTTTTAAACCCCGACAAGCTAATACCTACACTTGCACGATGCGCCGAATACGGCAAAATGCATGTCCACAGGGGTGAAATTCCATTCCCTGATCTGCCGCGTTTTTAAGGTCTCAGTTTTATGCAACATGAATTGAAGCGTCTGTCTGAGCAGATTATTTCTGCTCGCGAATCTGGTCAACATCTGCGTATAGTTGGTGGTAATACTAAAAGCTTTTATGGCGAACCACTATCCAAAGAAGAAAGTGCGCAAGTACAAGATCTAAATATATCTGGATACACAGGAATAGTTAACTATGAGCCCTCTGAGCTTGTAATTACAGCAAGGGCTGGTACTCTGTTGTCGGAAATAGAGCAAACCTTAGCTGAACGTAATCAAATGCTTGCTTTTGAGCCACCAAGGTTCGGCCCAGAATCAACTATAGGTGGTGTTATAGCAAGTGGTCTATCTGGACCTAGGCGGGTGGCTGTTGGTGGTGTTAGCGACTTTGTTCTAGGGGCACGAATTCTAGATACCAATGGTCAGCTATTGAGCTTTGGTGGCGAGGTCATGAAAAACGTCGCTGGATACGATGTTTCCAGGCTGCTGTCTGGCTCTATGGGTAGCATAGGCCCGGCGGTAGAGTTATCTATAAAGGTACTACCACTGCCAGTGCGTGAGCAAACACAACGTTTAGATGTTTCTCAGTCCGAGGCTTTAAACCTATTGACATCGTGGCGTAGTCTGCCTCTTGCTATTTCAGCATCAGCCTGGATACCTTCGTCAAATAATGATCAAGGCAGCCTATATGTAAGAGTGTCAGGGAGTGAGCCTGCTGTCGACGATACCGTTAAGCATATCACTGGCAACATGGTTAATAATGACGAAGCAAAGGCTTTATGGGATTCATTGCGCGATCAAACGCACGACTTCTTCAATAGCAGGCCTATATGGCGTGTTTCTGTGCCTCCGGTAACGCCACCGCTAGACTATAGCAACACCCTTATTGAGTGGAATGGTGGTTTAAGATGGGTGGCTGAAAATATCGATGCTGAGCAAGTGCGTAGCATGGCTATAGGCAAAGGTGGTCATGCAACCCTGTACCAGTATCAAAATAAACCAGATGGTGTTTCTATTTTTCAGCCATTAAGTAGCACTTTAGAAAAAATTAATAGAAGCATGATTGAACAATTTGACCCCAGCGGTATATATAAGTGCGGCCGACTTCTACCTACGGTTGCGGGGGAATAATAATGCAGACAAATTTGGCCCAATGGGCGCTTGACAGCGAGTATGGTAAGGAAGCAGAAGAAATATTGCGCCGTTGTGTGCATTGTGGTTTCTGTCTAGCTACTTGTCCAACATATCAGGTAACCGGCGACGAACGTGATAGCCCACGCGGTCGTATATATCTTATTAAGCAGGTTTTAGAGGGTAAAGACACAACTCGTTCTACGCAAAACCATTTGGACCGGTGTCTAACCTGTCGTAACTGTGAAACCACTTGTCCCTCAGGAGTTCAATACGCAAATCTGGTGGATATAGGTAGAAACATAGTAGAAGATAAGGTTAAGAGACCTATAGTAGAGCGCGTAAAGCTAAATGCCTTGGGAACACTTATTAATTCTCCGGTATTCGATACAGCGGTAAAAACAGGAAGGGCGGTTAAGTCTGTATTACCAACTCACCTTAAAAATAAGCTCACCGATCCTCGCCCTGCTAGAGAGCTCCCACCAGAAGGAAAAAGTTACGACAGCTATGTGATTTTATTGGTTAGCTGTGTTCAACCTACAATGGCTCCGAGCATAGATGCATCTACTATTAGGGTGTTAGATACTTTGGGTATTGGTGTTAAAAAAGCCAGTGAGTCTGGTTGCTGCGGTGCAGTTAACTTTCACCTTAACAAGCAAGATAAGGCGCGCGATCAAATGCGTGCAAATATTGACGCATGGTTACCAATGCTAAAAAGTGGACAGGCTGAGGCTGTTGTTATGAACGCATCAGGCTGTGGTGCGATGGTGAATGAGTATTCCCATCATTTACGCCACGATCCTGAGTATTCTGAAAAAGCAAAAGAATTGTCTAAATATGTTGTTGATATTGCTGAGTATGTGAAGCCCCATACCGATAAGCTGAAGCAGTTGGTAAGCTCGCTGCCAGATCGTCCTGTGTTTCATCCACCATGTACATTGCAACACTGGCAAGATTTAAGAGGTATAACCGAAGAATTATTACGTAGTTTGGGCTTTGATATTAAGCCATTCGAAGAGTCTCACTTATGTTGTGGGGCAGCTGGTACTTATTCAATAACACAACCAGAACTTTCGTCACAGCTACAGAAGCGTAAGGTTGACAATATACAGGCAGTTAATCCTGACCTTATACTATCTTCTAACATGGGTTGTATGACCCAAATAGAAGGTGGGTGCAATACACCCGTTATGCATTGGATAGAAGCGCTAGATCAAGCTATTACGGCACAAAGCAAATCGTGAGTAAAAAGGCAAAAGTAGTAATAGGCATGTCCGGGGGTGTAGACTCCTCGGTTGCAGCGTGGCTATTGAAAGAACAGGGCTACGAGGTTGTAGGGCTGTTCATGAAGAACTGGGAAGATGATGATGATTCAGAGTATTGTTCTTCACGTCAAGATTGGCTTGATGCCGTAAGTGTTGCAGACATAGTGGGTGTCGATATCGAAGCAGTAAACTTTGCTGAAGAGTATAAAGAGCGGGTGTTTGCAACGTTTTTGCAAGAGTACTCTGCTGGTAGAACCCCAAATCCAGATGTTCTATGCAATGCCGAGATCAAGTTTAAAGCCTTTCTTGATCATGCTATGCAATTAGGTGCCGATTACATAGCTACTGGACACTACGCCAGAGTTAAGAAGATTGGTTCTGTTGCGAACCCAGAATGGTTGCTTCTTAAGGGTAAAGACCTTTCTAAAGACCAAAGCTACTTTTTGCATAGGCTTACTCAATATCAATTGTCTCAAAGCATGTTCCCCCTTGGCAACATGCTTAAATCCCAAGTGCGTGATATTGCGGTAAAGCTAGGTTTGCCAAATGCAACTAAAAAAGACTCAACAGGCATTTGTTTTATTGGTGAACGCCCATTTCGTGAGTTTTTGAATAGGTATTTACCTACTAAACCTGGTCCAATAAAAACTGAATCTGGCCAAACCATAGGCGAACATCATGGCCTTGCTTTTTACACTTTAGGGCAACGCAAAGGCCTTGGTATAGGTGGCGTTAAAGAATATCAAAATAATGATGGCAAAGCGCAGGCTTGGTACAGCGCTCGCAAAGATCTAGAAACTAATACTTTGTACGTTGTGCAGGGCCATGATCATCCTTGGCTGCTTGCTAACAAGTTACACGCACAAGATGCAAGTTGGGTTTCAGGCAGTATTCCCCAGCGCACAGACAACTTATTTGCTAAAACCAGGTATCGTCAGCCTGATGTTCCATGCCGCCTCGAGACAGTAACTACTCCTAATGACTTTAGCCTAAGTTTTGATGACCCGCAGTGGGCAGTTACACCTGGTCAGTCTGCCGTTCTATATGATGGTGATATATGTCTGGGCGGTGGAATCATCGCATGGACCTAAGCTTTGTCTTTTATTTTGTTTTTTTAGGTGCGTCCGTTGGGTTCCTGGCCGGGTTATTAGGCATAGGCGGTGGAATGGTACTGGTGCCATTCATGAGCATATTATTTCCACTATACGGAGTGCCTGAAGAATGGGTGGTTCATGCTGCAATAGCCACAGCTATGACAACTATTGTTTTTACATCCATTTCCAGCGTGCGTGCCCATCAAGCAAAGAAAGCTATTTTATGGCCCATAGTAGCTATTATGGCGCCGGGAATAATTATTGGTGGGTTTTTATCCGGTGGAGCCGTTTTTTCGTATTTGAGCGGTGCAGGGTTATCGCTGTTTTTTGCTTTGTTTGTCGGTTACTCGGGCTACAGAATGCTTAGATCACCTGCTTTAATACCTAATAGAAGTATGCCTACACCAGTAATAAGTTTTGGAGTTGGTGCGGGTATAGGGTTTCTTTCGGGGCTTGTTGGTGCAGGGGGCGGCTTTTTGTCGGTTCCCTACATGACAAGAGGCAATGTGGCTATGCCCAACGCAGTTGCTACATCTGCTGCTTTGGGTTTCTTTATTGCAGTGTCAAATAGCGTAGGGTATATATATTCTGGTTTTGGTGTAGTCCAAGATCAGCCAGCAATGATTGGTTATATATTCTGGCCGGCTTTAATTGTGGTGTCTGTTGTTAGTGTTCTAACGGCTCCATTAGGCGCTAGCTATGCTCATAAGCTACCTGTAAAGACTTTACGTAGAGTGTTTGGAATAATGCTTTTTGCAATAGCTGCTTATATGCTTTACAAGTCGTGGCAGCAGGCAGGGCTATAGCTATAGTTAACTATTGAGGTGGCTTTGTAGCCTCAAATGATGCGCGTACACTTATTTTTTCATACAAACGTGCTAAGTTTGTATGATTATTACGCCAGTTTATACTGCTAAAGCGCAGGTCAAGATAACCAAGTGCACAGCCAACAGCAATGTCAGCAAGGCTAAAATTAACCCCAGTGCAATATGCTTGCTCACCTAAAGTGTTTTCCATAGATTCTAGCGCAGCCTGGATTTTACTCATTTGACGCTGTACCCACTTTTCACAACGAAGATGTGCTTCGCGCTGATTGTTTTCAGTTTGTATAGATATGGCTGCGTCAAGAATGCCGTCGGCTATGGCTTCCCAGCACTTGACTGCCGCACGCTCTCGTCCGTTTTGTGGAATAAGCCTGCCAACAGGCGATAGGGTGTCTAGATATTCAACTATTACACGTGAATCGAACAAACTGCCTTGATCGTCCATAATGAGGCAGGGTACTTTACCAAGAGGGTTATAACTTTTAACCTTGGCATCGGGAGACCAAACGTTGTCGATGATTAGTTCGTGCTCTAGCTTTTTTTCCGCCATTACCACGCGTACTTTGCGCACATAAGGACTAGTAAGCGAACCTATAAGTTTCATAATCACATCAAAAAGTTACAAGCAGAAAAAGTATAGCAGTCATAGCCCTGTATATTGTATTTATACTGTTTATTTAACGAGTATTTATACTTATTGTGGTTTATAGGGGAAAAT
>JAJYRX010000086.1 GCA_021793875.1 Pseudomonadota bacterium | reverse complement strand
GCAAAACAAAAAGCCAGTAACCGGTGCAAATGTATTGGTTGCTATATATGGTGAAAAAGACTCCCACGCTGTATATTTTCTTCAAAAGCAAGGGGTTTCCAGGCTTGATGTCGTAAACTATATAGCTCATGGCATATCCAAAGAGCCATCACGTCCACAGCCCCAGTCCCCTAAAGAGCTTAGCAGTAGCCAAGAGTCAGCTAAGTCTACAAAGGCCGAGCAGGCAAAGACTCCGCTAGATTTGTATACGACCGACCTTAACGCGGAGGCTATAGCAGGAAGAATAGACCCTCTTATAGGTCGAGAGCACGAGGTTGAGCGTGTAATACAGGTTCTCTGTCGTAGACGCAAAAATAATCCTTTGCTTGTCGGTGAGGCAGGTGTTGGAAAAACTGCAATAGCCGAAGGGCTAGCATGGCGCATCATTAATGGAAGGGCCCCAGATGTATTGTCCAGTGCAAAGGTTTATGCACTAGACATGGGGGCATTACTTGCCGGAACTAAATACAGAGGTGATTTCGAACAAAGGCTTAAAGGAGTGCTTAAAAGCCTTAATGAAAATCAAAATGCCATACTGTTTATTGATGAAATACATACGCTTATAGGAGCCGGGTCAGCTTCCGGTGGTACCTTAGATGCTTCTAACCTTATAAAGCCGGCTTTATCCTCGGGTAAGCTTAAGTGCATGGGTGCAACAACATATTCTGAATATAGAGGGATATTCGAAAAAGACCACGCTCTTGCACGTAGATTTCAGAAAATAGATATATTAGAACCAACGGTAGATGAAACAATACAAATATTACGTGGTCTGAAGTCACATTTTGAAGAGCATCATGGCATAAAGTATTCTGCCACTGCTATAACAGCCGCTGCTGAGCTAGCCGATAAATACATAAATGACCGGTTCCTTCCTGATAAAGCAATAGATGTCATAGACGAGGCCGGCGCAGCTCAAAGGCTTTTGCCTAAATCCAGGCAGCGCAAAACAATTAGCAAGGCCGATATAGAAGCTACGGTTGCAAAAATTGCAAGAATACCTCCGCATAATGTTTCTCAAGATGACAGGAGTAAACTTGCCACTCTCGAAAGAGACCTTAAATCCGTGGTTTTTGGACAAGATGCGGCAATATCAGCGTTGGCTGCTTCTATTAAGATGGCTCGCTCAGGTCTTGGCAAACCAGAAAAGCCAATAGGTTCCTTTTTGTTCTCTGGTCCAACAGGGGTTGGTAAAACCGAAGTTGCTAGGCAATTGGCCTTTGCCCTTGGCATAAACCTGCTGCGTTTCGATATGTCTGAGTATATGGAGCGTCACACTGTTTCCAGGTTAATAGGCGCGCCACCAGGATACGTTGGTTATGACCAGGGAGGTTTACTTACCGAAGCAGTAAGCAAGCAGCCTCATAGTGTTTTGCTACTCGATGAAATAGAGAAGGCACACCCTGATGTATTTAATATACTTTTACAGGTTATGGATCATGGAACCCTTACAGACAACAATGGTCGTAAGGCTGATTTCCGTAATGTGATTATCATTATGACCACTAACGCTGGTGCTGAAGCCTTAAGTCGTCCATCAATCGGTTTTACCACCGATAAGTCCGCCGGAGACGATATGGCAGAAGTAAAGCGTGCATTTACACCAGAGTTTCGTAATAGACTAGATGCAATTATTAGCTTTGGCAGTTTATCCAAAGCAGTCATTATGCGCGTTGTTGATAAATTCTTGCTAGAACTAGAAGAGCAATTGCTTGATAAAAAAGTTGAAGTTTCCTTTACGGACGATTTACGTGAGTATTTATCTGAAAAAGGTTTTGATCCGCAAATGGGTGCAAGACCAATGCATAGGCTTATACAGGACACTATACGACGTGCTTTAGCTGATGAGCTATTGTTTGGTAGGTTATCTAACGGTGGTAATGTAATGGTCGATGTGTCAAATGACAAGGTTGTATTACTATTTGACAACGGTTCTGAAGATGGGGCAACTAAACCAAAAAAACCGTCTAACGATAGTCATATAAATAATGAACCTGAGCTAATAAATTAAATTTACCAAAGGGTTAACCCGCATTTTGCCAAAGGTGTAACCGGTTTAGTATTTTCACATAACTTTTTATGTGAGATAAGGTAATGGCAACAACTACTTTGGGTGTGAAAGTAGATGACACTATAAGACAGCGTCTAAGAAACGCTGCTTCGCAGCTGGGTTGCACCGCGCACTGGCTTCATAAGCAAGCTTTGATCACTTATATTGATGCTATAGAGCGTGGTCAGCTACCCGAGGAAATAAGCTTTCTAGTGCATGGGGAAGGCAACAACTCCAAGGGAGATATTAACACCTCATCCGATAACACTTTGCCGCCTTTTTTTCATTTGGCACAAGACGTTCAGCCACAGTCTGTACTACGTGCAAACATTACATCAGCGTACAGAAGACCCGAGCCTGAGTGTTTACCTTTGCTGTTAGATCAGGCCAGAGTTGTAAATAATTATGAAGAAGATATTACAAAACTGGCTACAAAACTTATAACAGAGCTTAGAAAAAAGAAGTCTAAAGGTTCAGGTGTTGAGAGCCTAGTCCATGAATTTTCCCTTTCTAGTCAAGAAGGCGTGGCCCTTATGTGTATGGCCGAGGCTCTGTTACGAATACCTGATAAAGCAACACGAGATGCCCTTATACGTGACAAAATAAGTCATGGTGATTGGAGGTCTCATGTAAGAGAGTCCTCTTCCTTATTCGTTAATGCAGCAACATGGGGGCTTATGCTAACTGGTAAGCTAGTCAGCGTTAACAGTGAGCAAAACCTATCAAAAGCACTTACCCGAGTAATTGCTAAAGGTGGAGAGCCCCTTATAAGAGGCGGCGTAAATGCCGCTATGCGTCTTATGGGCGAGCAGTTTGTTACAGGACAAACTATATCGGCTGCATTGGCTAATAGCAGGAAGTGGGAAGAGAAAGGTTTTAGATATTCGTATGACATGCTTGGTGAGGCTGCAATAACTGCGGCTGATGCGCAGAGGTACTTTAACTCGTATGAACAGGCTATTCATGCTATTGGCAAAGCATCAAACGGGAAGGGGATATATGAAGGCAATGGCATTTCCATAAAGCTTTCTGCTTTGCATCCAAGATATAGTAGGGCACAGCGCGATAGGGTTATGAGTGAACTTTATCCACGTCTGAAAAGCTTGGTTTGTTTAGCCATGTCCTACGATATAGGTGTCAATATCGATGCAGAGGAGGCAGACCGATTAGACCTTTCTCTTGATTTGCTGGAATCCATATGCTTTAGCCCAGAGCTTGCGGGGTGGAATGGAATAGGGTTTGTTGTTCAAGCCTATCAAAAGCGTGCACTGTTTGTTGTAGATTATCTTATTGACCTGGCTAAGCGTAGTAAACGTAGAATTATGGTGCGTTTGGTAAAAGGTGCTTATTGGGATACCGAAATAAAACGTGCCCAATTAGATGGTCTTGAAGGCTATCCAGTATTTACACGAAAAATTTATACAGATGTTTCGTATCTAGCTTGCGCTAGAAGGCTATTAGAGGCACCTGACGCTATATACCCACAGTTTGCAACACATAATGCACAGACGTTGGCTGCTATTTATTATATGGCAGGACGTAACTATTACGCTGGTCAGTATGAGTTTCAGTGTTTGCATGGGATGGGTGAGTCATTGTACGAGCAGGTAACAGGGCCTGTGTCTGATGGTAAATTGAATCGTCCTTGCAGAATTTATGCACCAGTAGGAACGCACGATACTTTACTAGCTTACCTTGTCAGGAGGCTATTAGAAAACGGGGCAAACACTTCATTTGTTAATCAGGTCATGGACGACAATATAAATATCAGTGATCTGGTAGTTAACCCTGTGCGTAGAGTCATGGACATTGTTCCGCAGGGTAGACCGCATAATAAAATACCCCTTCCTATAAGTATTTACGGTGAGTCCAGGGTGAACTCTTCTGGGCTAGATTTAAGCAATGAGCAAAGGCTTGCTTCATTATCTGCAACTTTATCTAGTAGCTCTAATAAAGTAATTCAAGCAATGCCTACTCACGTATTAGAAAAGAACGAGTGGAATGACGAAAAAGCACAGGTTGTTCGTAATCCGGCAAATTATAGAGATATAGTGGGTCGGTGCTTAAACGCTTCCAGCTCTGACATTAATATTGCATTTGAAAGAGCTGCAAATGTGCAACCTATATGGCAATCTACTGCTGTAGAAGATAGGGCTGAGTGTCTTATAGTAGCTGCACGCATTATGGAAGAACGTATGCAAGACCTAATTGGGGTTGTAGTTCGGGAAGCGGGTAAGTCTATACCCAATGCAATTGCTGAAGTCAGAGAGGCTGTAGATTTTTTACGTTATTACGCAAGAGAAATTATAAATAATTTCAATAATGATTCTCATAGACCCCTAGGTACAGTTGTTTGTATTAGCCCTTGGAACTTCCCATTAGCAATATTCACAGGACAAGTAAGTGCTGCATTAGCCGCGGGTAATGTGGTGCTGGCAAAGCCAGCTGAGCAAACAAACCTTATAGCTGCCGTGGCGGTTAGCATATTACATGAGGCTGGTGTACCAATGTCAGCGCTGCAGCTAGTTCCAGGCCCCGGTGATACTGTAGGAGCAGAGCTTGTTAACCATCCACAAGTGTCTGCTGTTATGTTTACAGGGTCCACAGCTACAGCAAATACTATTTCTCGTGCTTTATCTGGAAGGCTAGACGTTAATGGCCACACCATACCTTTTATAGCCGAAACAGGCGGGCTAAATGCAATGATAGTTGATTCATCTGCCTTAGCCGAGCAGGTAGTGAGCGACATTATCATGTCCGCATTTGATTCAGCGGGGCAGAGATGCTCTGCATTACGCTTACTTTGTGTACAGGATGACTGTGCCGATTACCTACTAGAAATGCTTCATGGGGCTATGCAAGAACTTAGGGTAGGCGATCCTAGTATGCTTTCTACAGATGTTGGCCCAGTAATAGATAATGTGGCGAAATCAGGTATAAATGAATACATATTCCATATGTCAGACCAGGGGTTCAAGGTTTCGCAGATCTCTATTGATCATATTGAAATTAAAGGAACTTACGTGGCTCCAACAATAATAGAGGTAAATAGCCCTAGCGATGTAACGCGCGAAGTATTTGGGCCGGTTCTGCATGTTATGCGATATAACCGTAAAGACTTAGATACCTTGGTAGAAGAGATAAATATGTCTGGTTATGGGCTTACTTTTGGTGTCCATACCCGTATAGATGAAACTGTTGATCGTGTTGTTAAACATATACGGGCTGGAAATATTTATGTGAATCGCAACATAGTTGGTGCAGTGGTTGGCGTGCAACCTTTTGGTGGTGAAAGGTTGTCAGGAACCGGTCCTAAGGCTGGGGGGCCGCTTTACCTTTTACGGCTGCTTGCGCGAGCGCCTGAAGGTTTGCCAGTATGGTGCAAACCTAACCTTGAGGTTGAGCTGCCCGGACCAACAGGAGAGCGTAACAGCTATCATTTAAGTGCCAAGGGGTTAATCTTATGCATACCAGCAACAACTAAAGGGCTTGAAGTGCAAATTAAGGCATGCGTAGATACTGGAAATAAAATTGCAGTACTTATTAATCCAGGATCTGATATACCTATAGACCATACAGATCTTAATAGCATAAATGCACAGATGGTTTCTGAGGATTTTATAGAATCAGGGGATTACTCAGCAGTGCTGTTTGAGGGTGATAGTGACACTTTGTCGGAGTTGTCTAAGCGTGTTGCTAATCGTGAAGGCCCCATTATTAGTGTGCAGGGCCTTGCTTCTGATGAGATTCAAAGTGGTGGCACGTATAGGCTTACCCAACTATTGCGCGAGGTATCCATTAGCGTTAATACTGCAGCAGCTGGTGGTAACGCCAGCCTTATGATGATAGGCTAGGTTTTACCAGTACTACCGAACCCACCGGTACCTCGTTCGGTGGTATTTTTAAATTGATCTGTATACTCAAGGTCAACCTGTATCACTGGTTGAAACATTATCTGTGCTATGCGTTCTCCAGGTTCTATTGTGTATGGATTAGAGCTATCGTTGGTAAGTATTACGCCAATTTCTCCGTGGTAGTCAGAGTCAATAACTCCAATACCTTGAGCTACTCTTATTCCATGTTTCAATGATAGTCCAGATCTTGAGGCTATTATCGCAACGATATTTGGGTCTTTCATATTAAGTGCAAGCCCCGTCTTTATTAGCACCCTATGACCCGGGCTTAACAATACGGCATCGTTTATACAAGCCCTTAAGTCCATAGCTGCTGAGCCAGGGGTGGCATATTCAGGCAGGCTTATTTTGTCTCCTAAAAGAGGATTAACTATTTTGGCT
>JAJYRX010000085.1 GCA_021793875.1 Pseudomonadota bacterium | reverse complement strand
CTGCTGTATTTCAGGAAATGTCATAGTCCAGGTTCGCTCTGTACGCAAATACTCTCTCTTACGTAGGTTGTCTTCCCGGGCGCTTGAGCTGTCTGTTGCACAGCCTGCCACCAACATAGAAACAGTTATGGCAAACGCAATAAACTTTCTCATTCTTTGTCTCCAGCGGCCTGCTCTGGCCTTTCAAACTGCATACGGTAAAGCTGTGCATATGAGCCTTCTCGCGCCAACAGCTCATCATGCGAACCCTGTTCAATGATTCTGCCTTCGTCCATTACTAAAATACAATCGGCATTTTTAACGGTAGATAAGCGGTGTGCGATAACCAGCGTAGTGCGACCACGCATTAACCTTTCAAGCGAGGCCTGCACCTGGCGCTCTGACTCATTGTCTAAAGCTGACGTGGCCTCATCTAGTATAAGTATGGGGGCATCTTTAATTAAGGCCCTTGCAATTGCCAGACGCTGACGCTGCCCGCCAGATAGTTGGTTAGCATTTTCACCTACTTGATTATGAATACCACCTGGAAGACTATTAACAAAACCAGTTAGGTTTGCAGCTTCCAGTGCTGCTAGTATCTGTTCATCACTTACTTCGCTAGCAACACCGTACGCGACGTTCTCTGCAATACTGCCCTCAAACAAAACCACATCTTGGCTTACCAGTGATATGTTTGACCTAAGGTCTTTAAGATTCACGTCAAATATGCTGTAGCCATCGATTGTTATAGAGCCGCTATCCGGCATTACAAAGCGTGGCAGCATATTAACCAGAGTAGTTTTTCCGCTACCAGAGCGACCAACCAGAGCTATTGTTTGGCCAGGCTCGGCCACAAACGATATGTCCGTTAAGGTGTTTTTACTGGCATCATCGAACCGATGACTGACAGAGTTAAACTCTACCCTTCCTTGTACCTGACCTGGAAATGCTTTTGCACCAAGGTCAGACTCAGGAAGCTGATCAATTAAGGTAAACACGCTTTCTGCTGCAGTAAGCATGCGTTGCATGGATCCGGCAACACGGGTTAGTCTTCTTATAGGGTCGAAAATTTGACCTAACGCTGCCATAAAAGCCCCAAAACTACCCACAGTAAGGTCTTGTGCATTACCTTGGTATAGAGCAACCGCAATTACAGCGCCAACTGATATGGCAATGGTGAACTGCGCCAAGGGAGTTAATGCACTATCAGCAATAGTAGCCCGCATATCAAGACGCCTTAGCTTGGCGTTAATGCTGCTAAAGCGCTTAATTTCTCGGTCATAGCCGTCAAATAACTTAATTACCCTTTGCCCTTCTATGGATTCGCGTATAACCTTGGTTAGCTCTGCGTTCATGGCAATTGTGCCACGGTTTATTCGTCGCAGCCTGCGTATGAAGTATCTGGATATAAGCGCAGAGACTGGCAGCACAACAATAACTATGAGCGTTAGCTGCCAAGACATATAAAGCAGAACACCTATTAACGCAAGAACAGCTATGCTTTCTCTTACCAGCACCATAATTACATCTGTGGCCAGATAGGTGACATTGCCAGCATCTACAGTAAAACGGTTAAGCAGTCTTCCTGTGTCACCACGTTTGAAGTCGGCATCGGGCAAATGTACAAGACGTTTAAACATATCTTGGCGCAGCCCTAGCAGTACATTGTTAGCAACCCATGCAAATAGATAGGAGCTGAAATAGCCTACTATGCCACGCAAAAACACCAGACTTACAAAAGCCAACGGGATGGTCCAAATATACTCAGGCTTATTACCGTTAAACCCGTCGTCTAACAGTGGTTTCATGATTACAGCAAGCGCTGGCTGTGTTGCTGCCGCTACCACCACTAATAACAGTGATAGCGCAAGAGCATTCCAGTATTTACCTACTCTCCCGTAAATTCGCTTCCATAGCTCGAACTTTACAGGTTCATTACTTGCTTCTGATTTATGAGTTGAAGACGTCAACACTAACTCGCTTATATACTATTGAGGGTGTGATTTTAACGCGTAGAGTTTATTGTTACTGCATGACTGTACAACAACAAATGAAAACTATGTATTGTGTTACTAAAGCGGTTATATCATGAGAAGTATATCGGCGCTTTATATTCGCCTTCCAAACTGGGTAGGCGATGTGTGCATGAGCCTTCCCGCTCTTGAACTTGCTATAAACACGGGTAAACCGGTAGTTGTGTGCGCAAGACCTTGGGCCCGCAATTTATTAAGATCGTACCAGATTGATGATTTCATCTCGATAGATAGTAAATTATATTCCAGCGCAAAGCTTGTTAAGCAGCATAAAGTTGCCAACTATAAGCATGGCGCCTTTGGGCTACTTCTGCCAGATTCTCTATCAAGCGCCTTAATATTTAAATATGCTGGTATTAAAAGCTCCGGTTATCGCGATGATGGCCGAACACTTTTTCTTAACACTCCAATAAACAAGCCCACCATACACATGCATGCCGTAGAAGCTTGGCACAACCTAGTTTATACATCATTACTTCGGTGGGGGTTACAGCCAAGCAGCAATAAGCCCGGTTCTGAACTAAACCTTAAATTAGATGACCAACACCATGAGGCCGCTTTAAATGCACTCAACAAAGCAGGTATTAAGCCCGGCGAGTTTGTTCTTATTGCACCCACTGCTGTTGGTACACATAAAGGTAGGAACAAAGTCTGGCCGCACTTTAATAATCTAACCTCAAGCCTGATTGCACAAGGAATAAAGGTTGCAATGTGTCCGCCACCGTCTGAAACTGAACAAGCTATTAGTAACGCTCCAGATGCCACTATTATCCCATCAATTGGTGTTGGAGAATTTGCAGCTCTTACATTGCAAAGCAAGCTTGTTGTATGTAATGATTCAGGAGTGTCACATCTTGCAGCTGCTGCAGGCGCACAACAAATAACATTATTTGGTGTAACTGATTCCGACCGCACCGGCCCGTGGTCAAAAAAGGCCATATATATGGGTAGTAATAACCACTGGCCCGATCCGAATAGCGTTATAGAGCAAGTTCAAGGCCTTATATAGCACGCATTGCAACACTTGATATGAATGTAGCCCAATACCTAGCTTATCTGGTTGTACCAATAAATTTGTCTATAGTGCTTATTGTGCTTGGTGTGCTGGCGTTTATGCTTAAACGCCGTAAAACGGCTGTTGGCTTATTTATTACAAGTTTATTTTGGGTTTTAATTTGGTCATTGCCCATAACCAGCATGGTAGCAGGTGGTAACCTTGAAAAAAGGTACCAACCACTGCAAGTTGTCGATGCCAAACCTTTAGATGCAATAGTAATACTTGGCGGTAATACCGCAAACAACAGACACAACTGGTTTGAACCATATGACCCTGACAATGCTCTGTCACGCACCAAGCTAGCTAAAGAACTTTATTTGTACGGGCTATCTTCCCGCATACTGCTATCTGGGGCAGCATTAGACGGGACTGTTAGTGACACTCAAATTATGGCAAAAAGCCTGGTTGCCAGTGGTGTTCCAGCAGAAAATCTTATTCTTGAAACAGACAGTCATACAACATATGAAAATGCGTTATTTACCAGTCAACTAATGCATAAATATAATATAAATAGCATTTTTGTTGTTACATCTGCGTTGCACATGCCAAGAGCCATGTCAGTATTTAAAAATCTCGGTGTAAACGCGGTTGCAGCACCTTCTTATCCTCAAATAAACAAGCCAAAAACTATTGAGTTTTCACCATGGAAACCAAACTTAAGGGCGCTGCATGCTAGCAGAACAATTATTAAAGAGTACGCAGGCTTGTTTATATACTGGATAAGGGGTTGGATATAACCTTTATGCCATTCTCTGAGAAATCGAACTTTGATAAAGCTGATAATACTGCATGGCTATTCTTGACCAATCGTGCTCACGCGCAACATACATACCATTTTCAGCTAGCTGCTTATAAAGCTCAGGATTACTATGCATGCTAGTTAAAGCCTCAACCACCCCCTCTGCATCATTTGGATTCTTAAGTATCCAGGCGTTTTTTTTGTGATTTAGTTGCGCAGCAAACCCGCACCACGGAGACGGGCTAATTACTACCGGCAACCCATAAGACATTGCCTCCAAAGGCGCCATCCCAAAGCTGTCATTTTTAGTGGGATGTATACAGGCATCGGCACAAATATAAAAACTTGCCACATCAGAGGTAACACCCTCTAGAGTTATCCTATTCCGTAAGCTTTTAAATAATGGCATTTCTAAAAGCCTTAGTTTGGTTTCCGAGTCACAACCAACCACTAAGAGATTAAAATGACTGGGCAAACTAGAGAATGCCTGCATAGCTACTTCCAGACCTTTTCTTAGGGGGTTACGCGCCACCATTATTACCACAAAGTCTGTGCTATTAAACCCAAGATCTTGCCGCCTTAGGTTTCTTTTATCGTGCCATTTCCGTGTTCCTTTATAGCTAGGCAGGTATACACCCGGTGGAATTATGGTTGGCCTTTGATTAAGGGTATAAGATTGTTCTAACTGATCTTGTATTAGCTTAGAAACCGCAACTACATAACGCCCTTTTTTATTCTTTACACGTTTGCGTTCAAGCCATAAATAAGCAATTACTCTAGGGCTAATATAATCAAGCCAATGTTTCCATGTAGGCCTCTTAACAATGCGCCATTTATATCTAACAGGCACCACATGTATTACTTCTATATGGCCAGCCCAGCCGTTATTATGCGAATGAATAATATCAAAACCATCACGAGTTAGCTTTGCCGCATAAAAAGCATTTCTAACTACACGATACCACCCTGGCCACCAACGCACGTTTTTTAAGGGTATGAACTCCAGCTCAAGACCACATTCATCATCGTACTCACGTGCAAATACAGTAATTTTGTGATCTCTAGAAAGTTCTCGCATTAAGGCAACACCATAAGCCTCAGCACCTCCATAGCGTTGACCGAAGCGGTCCACTATAAATGCAATTTTAAGGGGCTTAATATTCATGGTTTGTATGCCGCTAAAATATGTGTTCAGACTGCTCAGGCGTTAGCCTGCTCTTTTTTTAGACGCTTGTTGTCTTCCAGTCGTGTTAAGCAGCGCTGTAAAAACCTTACTATATTTGTAGACCTAGCTACGGTTGAGCGTGGTAGACCGAAAATATCGTCATTAGCGCGCACAAGACCACGCTCGGTTGTTGTTGCATTCAAGTAACCGGCCTCTTTAACCATATCCCGTATAGTTGATGATTCATCGCCGTAAGGATAGCAAAATGCAGTAACATCGGCGTTAATCATGTCTTCTAACTCTTTTTTAGATTGTTTTATCTGATATAAAGCCACTTCGGGCGACACCCGCGTTAAATGAACATGATCAAGCGTATGAGAGCCAACCTCTTGGCCAGACTCGTGCCATACCTGCATTTCGGCAACTGACATTAATGGAGATGATGGTACGCCCAAATCGTGGTCCCATACGTTACTGCCATCCATTTGACGTGCAACAAAGTAGTTTGTAGATGTAAAGCCGTACTCTTGCAGAATTGGTAGTGCGTATTTGAATACGTTTCTGTAGCCATCATCGAACGTTATACCAACAACCTTGCCCTGCCTACTACCGTTCAGGTAAGGCGTAAGGTCTCGCATAGATAACCCTCTGTAGCCAAACCTGCGTAACCACTTCATTTGCCGGCGGAAATCGGTGGGGTGCACGGTAAGACCTCGAAATGGTGTCCCCTTAGGTGCAGGCTGACCAATTTGATGATACATAAGTATAGGAATCATGGCGTAATTATACCCTTGCCGCTTGCCATTACACTTTCATAAACAGCAAATGTGTTGTCCACAAAAGGCCTAATAGCAAAATCTGTAACTGCTTTTTCCCTTGCGCTATTACCCATGGATAGAATGAGCTCAGGCTCATTCGCAATTTTCTTTAATAATGGAACTATTGCGTAGGGGCTGCGAGCTGGAACAATCCAACCATCTTTGCCATCTGAAACATTTTCCGGCAGACCGCCCACGTTGGAAATTAACGTAGGCAAACCTAGAGCCATAACCTCACGACAAGCGTACGACAAGGCTTCCCTATAAGAAAGTACAAACCCTATATCGCAGGCTGCCAATAACGGCCTTACATCGTCCACTAAGCCTGGGAACACTACATAATCCTGCATGTTTAGATTATTTACATGTGCCATCTTTTCTTTATTTGGCATAGAACCTGCAACTAGCACTCTGAACTTACGCTTTGTTTCTGAAGGAAGCATAGATAGTGCCGCAACGAGATCAAGCCAGCCTTTGTCGTAATCGGTACCACCAGAGCTACCAAATATAATAAGATCATTGTGATATTCACCAAACAGCAGTCTACGTAAGTTATTTTTTTCTTGCTGTTCAACCGGCGAAAAATAGCTGGTATCTATACCATGACGTATGGTTGTTAGTGGCTTGCGTCTATATGGTGAATCTAGCATAAGGCTTTTAACGTAATCGCTAACCGCTATGCTGTAATCGGTACCCCACAATGCCCTTAACCTATTACCCAGACTACTTACAGAGTGGTCATTATGTTTAGTAAAGACCAGCTTTGGTCGGTTTTTAA
>JAJYRX010000084.1 GCA_021793875.1 Pseudomonadota bacterium | reverse complement strand
AGATGCAGGCGGATTTAATATAGCTAAAGGACTTTTCTCTCCCATTGCCATAGCCTCACCTCTAACAGACTCGAAGTCTGTTAGAGTTACTGCGCAATCAGAAACGGGAACCTGGTAAGGACCAACCATTTGATCCCGTGCGATCAAACCGCCAGCAGATCTATCTGCTATGTTGATAAGGAAGGACTTATTACTTACTGTTGGGTGACGCAATACACTTTTAGCTGCTTCGTCAAGACTAATTTGTGTAAGGTCCATTGACGGTGAGCACAAATGTGATTCCTCTACGTCTCTAGTCATGCGTGGCGTTTTACCCAGCAAAACGTCAAGTGACATATTTACTGGCAGTGGCCTTATACCTTTTTCCTGTGGTGGTAAGTCTATGCCAGGCAAACCATCTCCATAGGTTACACGCAATGTCCGCTCGGCTATTGTTACCCCAACAACTGCAAAAGGACATTGCTCTCGTTCTGCAATAGTTGTAAACCTTTCTAGATCGTGAGGGTCTATTGCCAAAACATAACGTTCCTGAGACTCGTTACACCATATTTCAACAGGAGATAGGCTAGGGTCTTTGATAGGTACTCTGTTTAGCTCAAAAATAGCACCTTTTTTAGCATCATTTACGAGCTCGGGAAATGCATTGGATAAGCCACCAGCACCAACATCATGAATAGCTATAATTGGATTATCCTCTGCTAACTGCCAACAACGGTTTATAAGCTCTTGCGCTCTTCTTTGCAGTTCTGCATGATCACGTTGAACTGAATCAAAGTCTAACTCCTCAGCGCCGACGTCTGAAACACTTGAGGCAGCTCCGCCCCCCATTCCTATACGCATTCCAGGGCCGCCGATTTGTATTAATAGTGCGCCATTTGAAATTGGATTTTTGTGAGTTTGAGTATTATCTATATACCCCATGCCACCGGCAATCATGATAGGTTTGTGGTACCCCCATCTGCGGCCGTCAATTATCTGTTCAAAAGACCTGAAATATCCGGTTATATTAGGGCGACCAAACTCATTGTTAAATGCAGCGCCTCCGATAGGGCCATCAATCATAATTTGATGTGCGTTTGCAATATGCTTGGGTTGGCTCAGACCTTTAGGCTCCCAAGGCTCTGGTGCCCCGGGTATTCTTAGGTTAGACACGGTGAACCCGGTAAGACCTGCCTTAGGGCTTGATCCTCTGCCTGTAG
This sequence comes from Pseudomonadota bacterium, assembly GCA_021793875.1. Lineage (GTDB taxonomy): Bacteria > Pseudomonadota > Gammaproteobacteria > Burkholderiales > Burkholderiaceae_B > JAJYRX01. Next base: position 5,446 of record JAJYRX010000084.1, on the reverse strand, counting down.
CTCCCTCATCACGTATTTCCCCTCCGGCCCCTGTAGATGCACCTGAGTATGGCGAGACCGCGGTAGGATGGTTGTGGGTTTCTACCTTCATAAGCGTATGCAAGGTACGCTTAGATAGCTTGTATTCGCCAGGAGCATAAGCATTTGCACTTAATAATGCGGCCTCTCCGCCCTCCATAATTGCTGCGTTGTCGGAGTATGCAACCACTGTTCCATCTGGGTTTGCTGCGTGAGTAGCACGTATCATGTCGAAAAGTGTGCTTTCACGTTCTACTCCATTTATGACCCAGTTAGCATTAAATATTTTATGCCTACAGTGCTCGCTGTTTGCTTGGGCAAACATCATAAGCTCTACATCGGTAGGGTTACGACCCATACGGTTATATGCATCCAGAAGGTATTGGATTTCGTCTTCGGCTAATGCAAGACCATATTCAAGGTTAGCGTGCTTGAGCGCTGCCTCACCATTACTCATAATATCTATGGTGCTGATTTCATCTGGCTTTCGCTCAGGAAAAACCAAAGGATAGTCTAGCTCACCCAAATATACTTCCTCCGTCATTCGATCATGAAAGAAGCTGGTTATAAGTGTATGGGTATCCTCATCTATATCTTGTAACGTATTTATGCCATCACTGAATGTCAACTGCCATATAACCCCCCTTTCCACTTGATCTACCATATCGATACCGCATTCTTTAATTGCCTCAAATGCTTTACTAGACCAAGTAGAGTATGTGCCATATCTGGGCGCAACGGTGTAGGACTGCATGTTACAAGCAAGTGCAACCCTATATGATTCAGGAGGCGTGCCAAAATCAAACAGTTTTTCTAGCTGTTCGATATCGTGTTCATTTGGCCTGCGGTTAAGATCAAAGAAATAAGCGTATACGGCTACTAAGGATTTTATTGGGAGCCCTAAGCCTGCGAAGCGGGCAATTAGTTGGGCGCGTTGGAATTCTGAAATGGCGCTATTGCCGCGCAAGGTAACATTAAATTTCACGGTATAACCAGTAGTAATGTGTATAAAAGTGGCGTATAGAAAATACGCACTATATTTTAACTCGCATAAGCCTAGGGGTAATGAATTTCTAGTACATCTAGCTCTTCTATGCCAGATGGAGTACGCAAAGTTACAACATCGCCTTCTTGAGACTTTAAAAGCGCTCTTGCCACAGGGGATATCCAGCTAATTTTTCCTTCTAAAGGCGCAGCCTCATCTACTCCGACAATTGTTACCGTATATTCGTCACCTTTTGTGTCCGAGTAAACTACCGTAGCCCCAAAAAACACTCTTTCTTTATCAGGTTGAATCGAAGGGTCAACAACCTCGGCTATTTCTAGTCTTTTAGTTAGAAACCTTATACGTCTATCTATTTCACGAAGTCGCTTTTTACCGTATATGTAGTCACCATTCTCTGACCTGTCGCCATTTGATGCTGCCCATGACACAACTTGAACAACCGATGGTCGCTCTTCGTTCATCAAATGAGCAAGCTCATCTCGGAGTTTTTTATACCCATTTACGGTTATATAGTTTTTTGTACCCTTAGGTAATGATATTGCCTCAGGTACAAGATCCTCTTCATGATCGTTATTGTCTTCTTTTACAAATGCCTTACTCATGTTTAAAACCAGTTATGCCATACGGGGGTAAGATCGTCGGGTAAGGGAGGCAGCTCACCTAGATCAAGCCTACCAGGCGCCACCTCGTGGAAATCGGAACCAACCGATGCCAGAAAACCATATTTACGTGCTACATCTGCGTACTTCGCGTATTGATCTGGTCTATGGCTTCCTGTTATCACTTCTATGGCTTCACCCCCTGATTCTACAAAAGCCTTATATAGGCTACGAAATTCTGAAGGCTTGTATTTATAGCGACCAGGGTGGGCTATAACAGCCTGTCCCCCAGCTGAGGTTATCCAATACACAGCTTCTTCAAGTTTAGCCCATTCAACCGGCACATCAGCTTGTTTATGATCTCCTAGATACTTATCAAAAACAACCTGCATATTGGGACAATAGCCATTTTGCACTAAAAACCGGGCAAAGTGGGTGCGACTAATAAGAGATGGGTTGGTTGCTAGTTTTCTAGCACCTTCATAGGCGCCTGAAAAGCCAAGCTCCTCTAATTTCATACCCATAAGCTTTGCACGCTCAGCACGACCGCTTCTAATTGTTTGAATACCCTTATTAAGAATCTTATTAGTTGGGTCTATACCTAAACCAACTATATGTACTGTGCGACCAAGCCATGTAACCGAAATCTCGATTCCATTTACAAACTTTAACCCTAGTTCAGATGCTTTAGACTCAGCTTCTGCAAGACCTGAAATTTCATCATGGTCAGTTAAAGCAATTACCTGAACCCCGTTAGCATGGGCCCGCTCCATTAGCTCGCTAGGCGTTAGGACACCATCAGAGACTGTTGAATGACTATGTAGATCAATTTTAAAGGTCATATCTACATTAAGACACGATGCTGACAATTAATCAAGCAAGAACTGTCTGATAGGATTAAGTTGTTCGGGCACACGCAATGTTGGAGCATGCCCTGCGTCGGATACATTTATATGTTTTGCATTAGAGTTTCTTTGCAGCATTAGTTGAACTGTATGCTCACTCAGCAGGTCAGAATGCTCGCCCCTAACAATAAGAATTGGTTCCGAAAGAGACTCATAAGCTGGCCATAATACAGACTGCGAGCTCTCTATTGCTTCTGGTGTTTCTTCAGCCATGGGCAGCGCTATTCTAAGATCGTAATGCTTGACCCACTGGCCATTATCTTGCACGAAAACGTTACGTGTAAGATCTTGCCACTGCTCGTGCGTATGTTTTCCGAACTCTGCTGACTCTGCTTTTATGTAGTCAACAGCTTGGTCAAAGCTTTGAAATGACTTAGGTTGTCCAACATAGTCTGCAATTCTGCTTAATCCATTGGCATCTATAACTGGCCCTATATCGTTAAGAACCATTTTTCCAAGACGAAGTCTTTGTGTAGAGCCTAAACCATGGTTGCACCGGTGTGGGCACAACGCTGAATTCAGGTTCAAAGCTGCCGCAACACCTAACCCTATAAGGCCACCCATAGATGTGCCCACCCAATCAAGCTTTGCAGGAGATAGCCGAGCTATTAAGGTGAACATGTCGGCTATATATTGAGTTATGGCGTAAAACTCGGGATTGATTAGCCAATCGGAACGTCCACGACCAACAACATCTGGGCACACAACCCTATAGGTATCTGACATTAGTCGGGCTAATGGGTCAAAGTCGCGACCACTTCTTGTTAACCCGTGCACACAAAGCAAAACATTTGGATTGTCAGATTTACCCCATTCCCAATACGCCATACGGTGTGCGCCTGCAGGGCTTGCACAGGTTACGTAGTTAAGTCGTGGCTCTGTATGTTTTAGCTCGCTAGACTGAACTGACATGCATTCTCCTGAACTTATTTATGCATGAATTGTAGCCTAGCGTTATTACTCTATAAACAATAAAGCCGGACATTCAAGTAATCGGCGCACCTCTTGTACGAACTTGGCTGCTTCCATGCCGTCAACCACTCTATGATCAAATGATGACGACAGATTCATCACTTTACGATTAACAGGAAAACCATGTTGCAACACTAGCTTATCTGTGATTTTGTTAACGCCTACAATGGCAACCTCAGGTTTATTTATAATGGGAGTAGAGACTATTCCACCAAGGGCACCCAAGCTGCTAATAGTTATAGTAGAGCCGGAAAGGTTTTCACGGGTTACCTTACCTTGGCGTGTAGAATTTGCCAAAGTGCTTATACGGGCCCCGATATCCCATATACTAAGGGCGTGTGCATTTTTAATAACGGGAACCATTAATCCCTTGTCGGTTTGTGCTGCCATACCCATGTGAACCGCACCATGCTGTGTAATTGTTCCGGCCACATCATCAAAAGTGGCATTTACTTCTGGATGCTTACGTACAGCCAGAACAACTGCCCGCATTAGAAACGGAAGCACTGTTAAACGAGAAGTACCTTCTGCCTTATCTTTGTTCAGATTAGCACGCAAATTTTCCAACTCAGTGACATCTATCTCCTCAACATAACTAAAGTGCGGAATTGTGCGTTTTGCATCTAGCATTTTTTGCGAAATTTGACGTCTTAACCCGACCACATTAATAGTGGTATCAGAAACATCATGCTCATAATCAGATATGCCAACGCACTTGGCCACATTGGCTCCCTTTGCAGTTCCCGCAAGCAGGTAATTATCTAAATCACTATGGCTTACTGGAGCGTCAGGGTTTTTAGAAACGTCTGAAAGATTTATATCAAGCTCACGAGCTCTTTTCCTAACAGACGGAGATGCCATAACTCTTTGATGGTTAATAGCGTGCTTATTGTTAGGAACTGAATCAACATCAGCTTTAATGCTAATGTCTGGATGAGCTATTTCCTGCGGCTTATCTACATTTGTATCTATAGCATCAGTTTCACTAGAATCATCAACGCTATTAGACACATCGGACGAGGACGAGGATAAATCTATGGTTATAAGATCAGAACCAACAGCTAGGATATCGCCTACCTCCCCGCCCAGTGACACCACTTTACCGTTCACCGAAGAAGGTATTTCTACGCTTGCCTTATCGGTCATAACGTCAGCTAACACCTGATCTTCAACTACAACATCTCCGACATTTACATGCCACTCTACAATTTCAACTTCAGCTATGCCTTCACCTATATCAGGCATTTTAATTACAAACTGACTCATTGCTATTCCTTCATTGCACGCTTTATAGAAGCAGCTATACGTTTTGGACCTGGAAAGTATGACCACTCATGGGCATGTGGGTACGGTGTATCCCATCCAGTAATGCGCTGTACCGGCACCTCAAGAAAATAAAAACAACGTTCCTGGATAAGAGCAGAAAGCTCGGCACCAAAACCGCTTGTTTGTGTAGCCTCATGCACGATAATGCATCTTCCCGTCTTTTTAACGGAATCAGTTATTGTTTCAATATCAACTGGCCATAATGTACGCAGGTCTATAATTTCAGCGTCTACACTTGCAATAGCCGCTGCTTCCAAACACACATGCACCATAGTTCCGTAAGTGATAATGGTTACATCGCTTCCTGGTTTAGTAATGCTTGCATTTTCTAGAGGTAAAGAGTAATAACCCTCAGGAACTTTGCCCTTAGGATGATTGGACCATGGCACAATTGGTTTATCGTGCTGGCCGTCGAAGGGACCGTTATAAAGACGCTTTGGTTCCAGAAAAATTACAGGATCATTGCTTTCTATAGCTGCTATTAATAACCCTTTTGCATCGTATGGGTTTGAAGGAATAACTGTTTTTAACCCTGCTACATGCGTAAATATTGCCTCGGGACTTTGGCTATGAGTTTGCCCACCAAATATTCCCCCCCCACTAGGCATACAGATCGGAAG
>JAJYRX010000083.1 GCA_021793875.1 Pseudomonadota bacterium | reverse complement strand
TTGCGCCTAAGTGCTGACAGCAATATAGCCAACTGCCATAATCAATGAAACTACAAATTATAAGTTATATAAACCGCAATTATTAGAACTTTTAGTTATATTAATTCTATTATAAGCTATAAAAAAAGGTCATCATAAGATGACCTTAATTAATGTATAAACAGATTACTTCATTGAAATGGTTGTATTAATTCCTGATGAGTGAGCAGACCATCGTGCGGTAACAGTTTTAGTTTGTGTCCAGAAATGTACAGCCTGCTTACCGTTTGGACCAAGGTCTCCAAGCTTTGAAGCTCTTGAACCCGTAAAGCTGAACCAAGCAACTGGAACAGGAATAGGTATATTTATACCAATTTGACCCACGTCTATCATGTTTTGGAAGTAACGCGCTGCTCCACCGTCTTGAGTGAATAAGGCTACACCATTACCGTTGGGGTTTTGATTTATAAACTCTACGGCCTCTTCAATTGTGTCAACTTCAACCACACATAACACTGGACCAAAAACTTCTTCACGGTATATTGTCATGTTGGCATTTACACCAGAAAATACGGTTGGGCCAACAAAGTTCCCTTGCTCGTACCCATCCACCTGAATACCACGCCCATCAAGTAAAAGGTTTGCACCCTCATCTACACCTTTCTGGATTAAGCTCTCAACACGTTTACGTGCATTAGGTGAAACTAGTGGGCCTAAATCTGCTTCACGGTCGGTACCCACGTTTACTTTCAAGCCTTTTGCACGCTCTATAAAGTCGGGAAGCCATTCACGGCTCTTTCCAACAAATACCGCAACAGACGTTGCCATGCAACGCTGACCCGCCGCACCAAACGCCGCTCCAACAAGCTGATTAAGAGCCACCTCGCGATCTGCATCGGGCAGTATTACACAATGGTTTTTAGCTCCCATCATGGATTGACAACGTTTTCCAGCAGCAGATGCTCGGTTATAAATTTCCGTACCCACGTGAGTGGAGCCAATGAATGATACTGCCTTAATGTCAGGATGCTCACACAGGGCATTTGCAACGTCTGGTCCGCCATGTACAACGTTAAGAACGCCTGCGGGCAACCCGGCCTCAAGGGCAAGCTCGGCAAGCCTCAAAGATGAAGTAGGGTCTTGTTCGGAAGGTTTCAGAACAAAGGTGTTTCCTGCCGTTACAGCTATTGGGAACATAAAGCTGGGTAACATGATAGGAAAGTTAAATGCAGTTATTCCAGCACAAACGCCCAATGGCTGTATAAGTGTATATACATCTATACCTGTGGCAGCGTTCTCGGCGTACTCGCCAAGCTGCAGAGAAGTCATGGAACAGGCATGCTCTATAACTTCTAAACCACGACCAACTTCACCTTCAGCATCAGGCAGGGTTTTGCCGTGTTCACGCGTAATAAGCTCAGCAAGCTCAGAAGTGTGCTCGCGCACTAATTGCTGAAGTTTAAGCATTACACGCTGCCTGGTTGCCTGACTGGTATTACGCCAGGTTTGGTAAGCTCTTTTTGAACTTTCAATAGCAGCATTTACTTCTTCTGGAGTAGCGAATGGAACCTTTGCTACCACCTCTTGAGTTGCTGGGTTAATAACATCGCGCCATTCACTGGACTGTGACTGTACTAGCTTTCCGTCTATAAGTAACGGTACGTGAGGGATACTGCTCATAAAGCCTCCTGTAGTGGCATTAATAAGATTTATGATCCTAGTTTAATGCCAAAAAAAGAATTTAATACATGTATTTATGCACATTTAATGCTAAATTTTGCACAATGAAATTAAATACTAAGCATTATGAACTGGGATGACATTAAATATTTTATAGAGGTTGCGCGTACGCAAAGAGTTAGCGTTGCAGCCAGCCATTTAGGAGTACGTCACAGCACGGTATCAAGACGCATACATGCGCTTGAGCAATCTCTGGGCTTTTTGCTATTTAATAAGTCTAGAGTGGATGGTTTCACCTTAACCGAAGATGGCGAACAATTCTTTAATTATGCCGAGCAAATTGAAAGCACCATAACCACCGCCAGAGAGCGTATATCGGGAGAAGCACAAAGCTTAAAAGGCCATTTAAGGGTTGGTTGCACCGAGGGGTTTGGCAGCTATATTCTTACCCCCTTAATGACAGATTTTCAGAAAAAGTACCCTAGTATCAGCTTAGACATTATGCCCGTACCACGTTTTATAAGCTTATCTAAGCGTGAGGCTGATATTGCTATTGCACTTGAACGACCACAGCGTGGACCTTACCTGTGCACAAGGTTAACAGACTACTCACTACGACTTTACGCTACAAGACAGTACTTGCAGGAGCATGAACCCATAACAAGCCTGGCCTGCTTAAAGAAACATAAGTTTATTGGTTACGTAGAGGAGCTACTATTTAGCGACCGTCTACGCTATATGGACAACCTTGTCCCCACGGACAATATAATATTTAAAAGCACTAGCGTAATAGCTCAATTTCATGCTGCATTGCAAGGACATGCCATGGCTATTTTGCCAACATTTATGGCAGGCTCAGAGTTACGCCTTTTACCTGTATTGCATGAAGAGGTGAATATAAGGCGCAGTTTCTGGATGTATTGCCATGAAGATTTAAGACAATCAGCTAGAGTAATGACTCTTTGGAATTACCTTAAAGATTCAGGCCGAGACTTGCTGTTATGAGGCTTATTAGACGGGGCTCTTACCCTTAGCTTATGCCACATCATAAAAACCATGAATAACGCGAATACTGCGTGTACCAACCATACACCAACACCAAATGACAACTGTTCATTACTAATCCAACCGCGCGACAAATTAATAAGGTTCATGTAAAGCATACCCACCAAGCCAGCTATAAGAATATCGCCAGAACGACCAAGCCTAGGGTTGCTTGCCCCCAATGGTATTGCTAACAAGGCCAAATTAAGCGCAGCTATGGGTAATGCAAAACGCCACATGACCTGAGACCATGACTTACTGGTGTCATCTGTAAATAAGGCAGCGGTGGGTCTTGCCTTAATTTGACTTTCTGCATGTTCCCTAACCATTTCCTCGGTAGAGGCGCTACTTCCCCTACGTTCCATTCTTAATCCGTAGCGTTCAAACTCAAACAAGCGCATATCGGGCGAGTTAGGTTTAAAGTCGTATCTGAACCCCTCGCTTAGAACTAGAAATTGATCACCGTTATCTTCATACTCCATGTTTGCACTATTTGCAGTAACTACTATTAGCCACTCAGGGTCAATTACACGTGCTATTACCCTACCCATTTCATCATCGTCGTTATCGGCCTGTTCAGCAAAGAACACACGAGCACCACGTTCTGTCTCAATAAACTGACCCGCCGTAATTTTCGAAATATCGGAGCGTTGTTCATAACGCTGCCTATATTCTGCAATTTGCCTATAGGCCCAAGGTGATGAGTATAAAGTAAGTATGGCGATAACTATTGACACAGGTATGGCACAACGCAACACAGGAGCAATCCAGTCACGAAGTGATAGCCCGCTTGCAAACCAAACCACCATTTCAGATTCTCTGAAACTACGGGTTACAGTAGTAAGTACTGCAATAAATAAAGATACGGATAAAATAACTGGTAAAGCTGTAATGCTTGAGAATGTAGCCAAACCAAGAACCACATCGGCACCAATATTGCCACTTGCGGCTTCACCAAGCAGGCGAACAAGCAATACGCTTAGCCAAACCACCAGCAAAGTGGATAATACAACTCCACCATGGCTGGTAATTTCAGTTATAACAGCTCGTTTGAATAATTTCATGCGAACAGAACCGCATCTTGATAACGGTATAATTTACAGGATAAACGAATGGAATTTAGCACATTAACCACTGCCTCGTTGCATCAAACTAAAACTGCCGCATTAGGAATAGGTGTTTTCGAAGACGGTATGCTCACTAATGCAGCAGATATTATCAATCAGGCTAGCGACGGCGCAATTAAAGATATTTTAAAAGACGAATTTAAGGCCAAAGCCGGCAGCCATGTAGTTCTAAGAAACTTAAAAGGGGTTAATGCTAAACGAGTAGTGCTTATTGGTCTAGGCAAACAGGAAAATTATAAAGCCATTACGCACCAGCAGGCAGAAAGTGTTTTTGCAAAATATTGTGTAAGCGCTAATGTCAAAGATGCAGTGAGCACTCTGGCTGCCAACGAATGCACTGACACAACCTTAATAAGTCGTGCACGAGCATTTGCCATTGCAACCGGAAATGCCACATACAAATACACCCATACATTAAGCAATAAAAACGGGTCTGAGCCAACTCTTAAAAAAGCTACAGTTTGGGTAGCAAGAGGTCAATCTGCCGACGCCAAAGCTGGCCTAAGCCAAGGAAAGGCAATAGCATCTGGCATGGCTCTTACCAAACTTTTAGGCGACCTACCCGGAAATATCTGTACTCCAACATACCTTGGCAACACGGCTAAAGAGCTAGCCCGTGAGTTTCCAACATTAAAAGCAGAAGTCCTGGGCCAAAAACAAATTGAGTCGCTAGGAATGGGTTCATTTCTTTCAGTATCAGCGGGGTCACAAGAGCCACCTGCCTTTATAGTACTGAAGCATAAGCCCAAGTCTTCCAGCAAATCTGATAAAAACGCACCCCTAGTTCTTGTAGGGAAAGGGCTCACATTTGACTCAGGTGGTATATCCATAAAGCCAGCCAAAGGCATGGATGAAATGAAATACGACATGTGTGGTGCAGCCACAGTACTCGGCACACTGCGTGCGGTTGCAGAACTTAATTTGGATCGTGAGGTAATAGGTATTATCGCTTCATGCGAAAACATGCCAGGAGGTCGCGCGAACAAGCCTGGTGACGTCGTAACTAGCATGTCTGGCCAAACCATAGAAATCCTTAACACAGACGCGGAGGGCAGATTAGTACTTTGTGACGCACTAACTTACGCCGAACGCTTCAAGCCCGAAGCGGTTATTGATATTGCAACGCTTACAGGTGCTTGTGTAGTTGCTCTTGGCCACGTTAACACTGGTTTGTTTTCCAATAACGAAGTTCTTGCCGAACAATTACTAAAAGCCAGTAAGCAGGCTAATGACGCATCCTGGCATATGCCTCTAGATGATGAATATCAGAAACAGCTAGACTCACGCTTCGCCGACATAGCCAACATAGGTGGCCCCGCTGCTGGCGCCGTAACTGCCGCATGCTTCCTATCCCGCTTTACCAAAGCTTACCCATGGGCACATCTAGATATTGCCGGTACAGCCTGGGATAGCGGCTCTAATAAAGGAGCAACTGGTCGTCCAGTGCCAATGTTGGTGCAATACCTTATAAACCAGTCCAGTAAGGGTTAAATACAATGTCTCGTATAGACTTCGCATTCGGTGTAGAAGACCGTTTTCGCGCTGCCTGCGAAGTCGCACGCAGGCAGTTTTTAAGGGGGCGAAAAACTATTGTTTACACTAAAGACATGAGACGTCTTAGCAAGTTTGACCATATGCTTTGGGAGGCAGACAAAACCTCGCTAATACCCCATGCTCTTTGCAGCCACAACTTAGCTGAACATGCCCCCATAATTCTTACGGACAAAGAACCCGAGCGTCTTATAAAGGTATTTTCACCTGAAAAAGTGTGGCTACTCAATTTGGATATTGAGTGCCCACCAGGATACAAAAGTTTTGAACTTATATTAGAAATCGTATCTAACATAGAAGAAGATAAACAAGCAGCAAGAAGGCGTTGGCAACAGTACCGAGAAGCCGGACATAATGTACATGCTCACAACCTGCAGCTCGGTTAAGTAAACATGTTGCACACATCATCTTGCTAGGGTAATCTTATTAGTTATTCTAATTAAAATTCTAAAAGGGTTTTCACATGAGCGATTTTCGCCCGCAAAGCCTCAATACAGGTGGCATACAGACAACATCGCAGCAAGTTGCTCGCAATAAAGTATTGCGAAACACCTATTGGTTGCTTGCATTATCACTTGTACCAACGGTAATTGGTGCCTTGGTTGGTTTAAGCACTGGTGTCAACCGTGCTATGGCTGCCAGTCCTGGCGCTAGCGCAATGCTATTCCTTATTGGTGCATTCGGCCTTATGTTTATGGTAGAACGCAACAAGAATAGCTCAGCAGGTATAGCTTTCCTCATGGCATTCACATTCTTCATGGGGTTAATGCTGTCACGCATGCTAGGCTTCGTACTTGGATTTTCAAACGGTAGTCAGCTTATTATGCTAGCTTTCGGTGGTACTGGCGCAGTGTTCGCAACCATGGCTAGTATTGCTAGCAGCACAAAACGTGACTTCAGTCACATGCAGAAATTTCTCATTACCGGGGTAGTAATACTAATTGTTGCTTCACTGGCTAATATATTTCTGCAACTGCCCGCCTTAATGCTTACAGTGTCAGTAATGGCTATAGCCATATTCTCTGCGCTATTGCTAATAGACTTGCAGCGCGTTGTAAATGGTGGCGAAACCAACTATATATCAGCCACACTCGCTGTATACCTTGACGTTTACAACATATTTGTAAACCTGTTAATGCTACTTGGCATATTTGGCGGACGCGATTAATCACAACATACTCTATGAAGCGGGTGGTTTTAATTTAACCTCCTGCTTCAATTTCTTTTCTTCGTGCATAGCGCACTTGTCGGCGCAAGCTAAGCAACCCTTCCCACGCCACTAACATTATGGCCAACCATATAGGGCCATAAGTGAACATGTCTTGCATTCCAACAGGATAATGACGTAGTA
>JAJYRX010000082.1 GCA_021793875.1 Pseudomonadota bacterium | reverse complement strand
GTCTGAAATAACCTTAACCGGTTCTGTGCAAAACCAAATTCTCACCCAGGAAGATCTTCCTATACAATTAACTGCGCATACACCTTGCTTCCGTTCTGAGGCAGGTAGTGGTGGGCGTGATATGCGTGGCATTATCCGTCAACACCAGTTTGACAAAGTAGAGCTAGTGCAAATAGTACACCCCGATGAATCCTATCAGGCACTTGAAAATATGGTTAAGCATGCTGAGACAGTATTACAGCGCTTAGGCCTTCCATATAGGGTTATGCAGTTGTGTGCTGGTGACATGGGGTTTAGTGCTGCTAAAACATACGATCTCGAAGTATGGTTGCCCGCTCAAAATACCTGGCGTGAAATATCATCAATATCTAACTGTGAGTCATTCCAGGCCAGACGTTTGAAAGCACGTTACCGGCTAGACAAAAAGCGTACCGATCACGTTCATACCCTTAACGGTTCTGGTTTGGCAGTAGGGCGCGCATTGGTGGCGGTTCTAGAAAACTACCAGCAAGAAGATGGTCGTGTATTAATTCCCGAAGCTCTTAGGCCTTACATGGGCGGAAAAGAGTATTTATAGCGTTTTATATCGCCACAAGTAAATTGTTACACCCAGGCCTGGTATAAGAAGCAAAGGCCTGGCCCATGCTACAGGCATAATGTACGCTGAAATAGCAAGCGATACCCACAAAAAACTTATTGCGATAATTTTTGTTTTTAGTGGTATACCCTTATTATTAATTATGTTTTGTAATGTTGGCCCCAGTATGCGGTTGTTTAACAGCCATGAGTGCATACGGTCAGATCCGCGTGCAAAACAGGCAAGCGCAAGCAATAAAAATGGTGTGGTTGGCAATAATGGTAAAAACACCCCAATAAGGCCAAGTACCACCGCAATTAAACCAACGGTATTAAGCAGTATGCGTATAAGCATAATTTGTGTGGTGAATAACTTTTAGCTGCCATAACGGCGCACATAACTATATATTATCAGTATGGCTACTCGTAAAACTCGTATTCAAGATTTTCTGGTTAACATGCCTTTGTTTCAAGGCTTGTCGAGCTCAGAGTTAGACCAGGTAGCAGCAAGCACCGCACAAATCTACGCAGGTAGAGGCGACGTTCTTTTTAAACAAGGTGACCCATGTGTTGGCTTTCATTTTCTTGTTTATGGCCGTGTAAAACTTATGCTTAGGTCGCAGCTTGGTGACGAGAAAGTGGTGCGATTAATTAGCCCTGGCGGTAGTTTTGGTGAGGCTTTAATGTTTATGGGCAAGCCTTACATAGTATCGGGCGAGGTTCTTGAAGACTCAATGCTGCTTCATATAGGTAAAGACGGCATATTTACTCTGTTAGACCGTTATCCGGCAGTGGCACGTAAAATAATTGCCTCGCTTAGCCAGCGACTACAGCACCTTATGTCAGACGTAGAGTCTTATTCTTTACGCAGTGGAACACAGAGGGTAATTGGCTATTTGCTTAAAGATGCCAGCTCCGACGCTAATAGTTCTATAGAGCTTCCAGCAAGTAAAGCGGTAATTGCTTCCAGGCTTAATCTGACACCTGAGCACTTCTCTCGCATTTTACGTGAACTTACTGAGCTTAACCTTATAGCTGTTAATGGGCGTACTATAAATATAATTAACTATAACGGCCTGGTTGAACATCAGGGTTGACTTTACAAGCCTATAACTTTTATGCATGACATACAAAAAATAATGAATTAGTCATACTTTAAACCTGGTGCTAGCATTTAAAACCGTATTCTATAACCCTTGATTATGTAGGGAATATAGATAAGTCTTTTTCAAGATTTAATTTACAGGAAGTAGCATCATGATCAATCGTTATATTCGTACTCCAATAATGCACCGTGCTGTTGAAGCTAACGGTTTTGTGTTTTTTGGTGGCATTATCGCCGATGACCTTACTCTAGATATGAAGGGTCAGACAGAGCAGGTACTAGAAAAGCTTGGTAAGTACCTTGAAGAGGCGGGCACTGATAAAACTAAAGTTGTAGCAGCTACTGCTTATGTATCCGACCTGGGTCTTAAAGGGCCTATGAATGAAGCGTGGACCTCATGGTTTGCAGCTGAAGATCTCCCTGCCCGTGCAACGCTTGGTGTAGCTGACTTGGGTGAGAATGTTCTTCTAGAGCTTGTTGTAACCGCGGTCAAATAAAAATACAAAATCACCGGGGTTTACGTGAGGGTGGAATGGACAGAACAGCAAAAATAATACTTACCGTATTACTGTTGTCTGTAGCGTCACTACAGTTTGCACAGGTTGTTACCAGGTATGTATTACAGTCTCCCGTTAGAGGCATGGAAGACATAATGGTTTACCTGGTTTTATGGTTGTATGTGCTAGGTAGTGTAAACGCTTCAAGGGAAGACACACAGATACGCGCAAACGTTCTTGAGGTTTTTATTAAGTCAGAAAAAGCCAAGAGGGTTCAACTAATAATTGCCAACATCATTAGCTTGGCAATAGGTGTGTGGCTTACATACTGGGCGTGGGATTTCGTTGAATATTCTTTACGTGTGAAAAAAGAAAGTCCTACTTTATACATTCCAACAATTTATGCAGATGCTTCGCTGTTTATAGGTTTGGCTCTTATGTGCCTATTTGATTTAGTGAACATAATAAAAAGCATAAGGTCTCTAAATGCCACAACCATGACGGAGGCCAGCAATGCTTGAGTCTGCAGCCATGGCGTTTGGCGTACTAGTAATTCTTTTAACCATAGGTGTTCCCCTGCCACATTGTTTTGCAGGCGGAATAATAACCATGGTAGCTCTTGGTGATGCAACCATGAGTGGGGCTATGGTGTATGGCTTTGGCCAGCTTGCTTCTCCCATACTCCTAGCTATACCGTTATTCGTTCTTGCTGGAACCATAATGAGTTCTAGTGGTATTGCAGCAGCTCTTTTAAGGTTGGTTAATAACTTCGTAGGTGGCATACGTGGTGGCCTTGGCGTTGTTGCAACAGTTAGCTGCGGCATTATTGGAGCTATTTCAGGAAGCGGCCTTACCGGCGTAGCCGCTGTTGGCTCTATTCTTATTCCTGAAATGGAAAAAAGAGGCTATCCAAGGCCTTATGCGGCTGCTCTTATAGCTAACTCGTCGGTACTTGGTTTGCTTATACCACCCAGTGTCACCATGATTGTTTTTGGCTGGGTTACTAATACATCAATACTTGCATCTTTTCTTGCCACTCTGGGCCCTGGTCTGCTGGTTACATTGCTGCTTTGCCTAATTAACATACGTATGGCGCGCAAGTTTCCATTAGTTCTTGACGAGCCGCTACAGTTTAAACAAAAGGTACGGGCAACGGCCAAAAATACTTTTGTAGCCATACCAGCACTGCTTATGCCAGTTCTTATTCTTGGTGGCATTTATGGGGGCATCATGACACCCACAGAAGCCGCTGCACTTGCTGTTGTATATGCAGTGCCAATTGGGTTTCTGATTTACAGAGGTTTAAATATTAAATCTTTGCTTGAAGCTGGCAAAGAAGCGGGCACATCAGTCGGATCAATAATGATAATGATCCTGTTTAGCCTGATACTTAGCCAGATGTTTGTTTTTAACAATGTGCCACAAGCGCTTGTAGACATAGTGTTTACGGTTACAGATAACAAAACAGTACTGTTGCTAATGATATGTCTGCTGTTGTTTGTGTTGGGCATGATTGTTAACGACATAACTTCAATAATTTTAGTGGCGCCTTTGCTTATGCCGCTTATGGAGGCACTTCAGGTCAGCCCTGTTCAGTTTGCTGCAATTATTGGCGTCAATACTGCCTTAGGTGGCGTTACGCCTCCGTATGCAAGCATACTGTACTTGGCAGCAAGAGTCGGCAATGTACGGTTTGTCGACATAATAAAACCCGCAATGATCTTGCTGGTTTGTGCATATATCCCGGTTGCCTTGCTAACCGCATTCTGGCCTGGACTATCTACTGCAATACCGGGACTGCTTGGTTACTTTTAATAATATAGGTGAGGAAATGACATTTAACAGAATTGCCGCGGCAGTTTTAGGTACATGTATTGCGTTTACTAGCGCAGCTGCCTTTGCAACAACTTTAAAACTATCGCATATAAGGCCACAAAATACTGTGTCTGATAAAGACATAAAAACCTTTGTGGAAAACGTGAATTCATCGGTTGATAGCATTAAGTTCAATATTTACGCGGCTAACGCCTTGGGTGACTATACCGATGTGCATGAGCGTGTATCACTAGGGGCAGTGGAAATGGCGTTACAGCCAATATCATCAGCTGCCGACCGTAAACTTCAGCTTGGCCTTATGCCTTATCTTGCTTCGACCTGGGATGAGGCAAAAGAAGTATTTGGTGCAGATGCAGACATACGCAAAACCATAGAAGACCTTTATGAGCGTCAAGATATAAAAGTCTTAGCTGCCTATCCAGTATATTTTGGTGGTATAGCACTTAATAAAGATCCTGGCACAGCCGACAGCAAAAACAAGCTAAAACTACGAGTGCCTCCATTTAAAACTTTTTCATTATTAGCAGAAAGCCTTGATTACATGCCATCACCAATACCATTTGCCGAGGCTTTTACAGCAGTGCAAACAGGTGTGGTTGACGGTGTAATAGGTTCCGGTGCTGAAGGCTATTACGACTCATTCCGAGACGTTACCAAGTTCTATATACCAATGAATACTCACTTTGAAGTTTGGTACCTGATTATCAACAAAGGCAAGTTTGAAGCCTTGAGTGACGAAGAGCAAAAGGCATTGCTAGACGCAGCTCAGAAGTTTGAAGAAAATCGCTGGGAAGTGGTTGAGTCTGAGCAAACGCGCAACGAGAACAGGCTGGTAGATGCTGGTGCTACTCTTATAGAGGTGTCTGAAGATCAACTAAAAGAAAGTCGTGACAACGCTCGTGCACACGTGTGGCCAGAAATAATTAAAGATATGGGAGAGGACTGGGCCAAGCCTATTCTTGAACCCTTGATGAATAATTAAACTTATTCTGGTTAGAAGAAGGCTGTATAAGTGTCAGTTATAGTAGTAGGAGCAGGCGTGGTTGGAGCCTGCTGCGCCCTTACTCTTGTCAGGGCAGGGTATAAGGTTACTCTTATTGATCAGTCTGCTCCTGGAAGCGGTTGCTCATACGGTAATGCTGGTTCCATAAGCCCTGGGTCAATTATTCCAATGGCTTTGCCCGGCTTATGGAAGAAGGTTCCAGCATGGTTATTCGATAAAGATGGGCCATTATCGGTGAAGTGGAGCTATTTGCCACAAGCTGCGCCATGGCTTATAGGATGGTTGCGTTCTTCATCTGAAGAGGTGGCCAATAGCTCTGCTGCAGCACTTACAGCCCTTAATAAAAATGTAATGGAGAACTATAAGAATATGATTGGCCCTAAAGCTTACAGTAAGCTTATAAAGGCTACCGGACACCTTATAGTTCAGAAAAACAAACCAACTGGGTATGGTGATCGTTTCGCAGCGTCATTACGCGAAGCTTATGGTGTAAATATAAAAGAGCTGCACGGCGAAGAGATACGCGATCTGGAGCCAGTGGTAGGGCCACAGTTTAATTACGGCATACACATGCAAGATGGTGGCTTCACCATTAACCCAAAAAAATTGGTAAATGCATTAGTAGAAAGTTTTATTGATGCGGGTGGTCGCTTTGTGATGAATCAGGTGCGAGATATACAAGCTGATAATAATGGAATGTATGCAGTTACTACTCGTACCGGAACTATTATTACTAATAAAATTGTTATTGCAGCAGGTGCATGGTCTAAACGGTTTCTATCCGAAGATAAAATAAAAATACCGCTTGAGACGGAACGCGGCTATCACATAATGTTGCACAATCATAATGTACAGCCCTCGTTACCTGTCGTGGCAGCCGATTACAAATTCTTTAGCACACCAATGGAAGAGGGTTTGCGACTAGCTGGTACGGTAGAAATAGCAGGTTTGCATGCTCAGCCTAAATGGAACAGGGCAGACATGTTGTTAGAGCATGCTAAGCAAGTGTTTCCAGGGCTGTCAGCAGAAGGTTCTAGTGTATGGATGGGGCATCGTCCTGCTATACCTGATAGCGTTCCGGTAATAGCTGAGTCTAAAAGTAATAAGGGCGTTTTTTATGCCTTTGGACATGGTCACTACGGCTTGTCGGGCGCACCTAACACCGCTCAAATTATTTGTGACCTTGTTCTGGGTAATAAGCCAGAAGTAAATATAGAGCCGTATGGTTTGAGCAGATTTCAAAGTTAATTGTGGCGGGCAGGGTGGGATTCGAACCCACGATACGCTTGCACGTATACCGAATTTCGAGTCCGGCGCATTCAGCCTCTCTGCCACCTACCCGCTAACTAACAACAAAACCTGCAAATTCTAACAAATTCAATTAGGCAACGCTACTGCGCAAGGCTTTGATTGTAAGCTGCTCCAAAGCGGTTTTCCAGAAACTCTTGTAGACAAACTTTTTCTTGACCAATAAACCCCTCCGACGGAAGTTTTCCTTCTCGAAATAAATCTATTACCGCACAAATGCCAGATGTTGTGGCAATTTGTATAGCGGTTTCATTGGTCGAAGCCTTTATTGTACGAGTAAGAATTTTTTGCTCATATAGACCGTTTATCCATCCACTTACCGCCACAAAAACAATTACAACATCTTGTTTTGTAGATGGTATGGCATTAGCCAGTATTTTATGCAGTGTTTCGGTGTCTTCCTGTAGTCTAAGATCATGCATT
>JAJYRX010000081.1 GCA_021793875.1 Pseudomonadota bacterium | reverse complement strand
CCGATCTTTGAGCGAAAATGCCCTTAAGAGTAATTTTTCCATCAGAGCCTTGTAAAAGATAGGCCAGATACGCGTAGTAATCTGCTCTTTTACTCTTAAATAGTAAAGACTCGATAAGGCGCACTATGTAAAACAGCAAATCCTTGTGCGCTCTCATGACACTCTTCTTATTCGTAAGCGATTAGTCTCAAACGACTCAAAATGTTGCTCAATATCTCGGGGGTCAACTATTCCATTGCATGATTTGATAACAGCGTTATCCATTGCGCTACGCCATTTTGCATTCAATACGCTTTTATCGCCCGCTTTGAAACCATTTTGTGACAACCAGCAAATTAGATTTCCATTTCGTACACTATCTAAGAAATCTTGTTGTACAGGTGGCTCTATTATCTCCGCTACAACAGTTCTGCCTTCATAACCTTTAAGCGCACTAATGCCTCCATTACTACACGATGCACAACCGTTTATATTTCTTATGCGCATTCCACTAACATCTATACAGTACATGCTTTGTATAGAATCTAACCACTGCCCCCAATATGTGCCTGAGCGCATATGACCATCTGTATCATAAAAACCCTTTAACAATGTTCCCACTGGTAGGCTACAGTGAGTACAAAGGCGCGCTATTAAGGTTTGATAAACAATAAGCTTCAATATTTTTGGTGTTAGCAAAAAATCTCGTGAGACACCTATGAAGTCTGAGCACAAACGGTCTGGCACCAAGGTGGCTGAAGGTGCATGCACAGTTGAATAGACATTGATTCCTGAGCTAGCCAAATCCATGAACGCTTTACCGGTTTCTGTGTCGCGTATTTCGCCCAGCAGCACATCAGTCATAGCAGAGCGTTTTACGGTCATGAGCTTAGATGCATAAACAAATGGCTGTGAGTCATTCAGTGATCTACTAACGGTATTTTGTATAGCGTTAGGAATTTTATATTCGACAGGGTCTTCTAAGGTTATTACCTTGCGACACGGACTTAAGTTAGAAATAAGAGCAGCTAGCGTTGTAGATTTTCCTGACCCCACCGTTCCAGCAAAAATTACAGCTCCGCCTGAAGATTTCATTGCACGGTTAATGGTGAGAACCTGACTATCTGTATAACCTAAAGATGAAAGGTCCATGTTGGCAGGAGTTATACCCTGAACCAATATTCTCATACATACACTTGGTCCAGAGTCAGCACTAAGAGAGGCCCACCTAATTACAACGTCATACCCATCAACTTGCCTTATTAAACTTCCTTGCTGCTCCACACGAGGATCAAACAGAGCTCCATTACCGCCTTTAACATCCATCCAGATGACTGACAGCATATCTACAAGCATTCCTGTAGACATGTTTTTGAATCGTTGAGGTGCAACATAGCTACCACTTATTGTGTATCGAACTTCTGACTCAACACTGGAAGTATTAATATTTATATGTAGATCACTAGCTCCATTACGCACTCCCCATTCGATTAAATCCTGAAAAGCACCAGTTAATGCTGATCGTGAGAGGCCCATGCCCATACCAGCGGCATCTATATGGATTCCTGGCAACTGGCTCCTTGCGAGCGCTAGTAATAAAGGTGCTTCAAGTATGAAGCGTTGCGGATCTGATAACACATAGCCTTTGGCAACAACCCTTCGTGCAAGCTCATTGGCCTGATCACTTGCAACATATTCACGCAAGCCAAACAGAGCTACGCTCTGATCAGACATACGCACAGGGCATACTCGCGTTGATAGCATCTCAGCGTCAAACTCTCCATGTATGCTGTTTTTAATAGAAGGATCTAGTGCGATTAACTGCGAATGACTTGTTATTATCTTTGCTGCAGAGACATCAAAGCCTATTAGAGAGCCCTTCATTCCTCACCCCTTATACTGCGTCTAATGCAGTATGTATTAACTTGGTCTTTCAACTTCAAACCTACACACCGCCCTTTAATACCCTCCAACATATATAAATAATCAGACTCGACGAAACCAAGAGGTGCTGTCTGGCCGGACTTGTAAGTAAAGAGCATATCCCTCCATAAAACCTCTGCGCTAACACTTGTACCCACCCCATATATCGCTGTTATTACTGGCTTTGAAGCACCTGAAGAGTCCTCATTTAACTCTTTTGCCTTAGTGACAAGCGGATAAGAGAGTGTATTTTTCAATGCTTGAACTGTTTCCGCACGCATTAATTCATTTATGAGAGTTAAGTCATCATCTTCATTTTTAATATTTATTTCGTTTTTAGCGTAGGAGTGCCATGGCGAAATTAGCGAGCACACGACTGCTAATAGTAAAAACGTTTTTCTGTTAACTAAGCTCATAAAGATCTCCATACATAGTCACTACGAACATGCTCTCAAGGATTGAGGCTTGCCTAGTAGGCTTAACGGCAATAGAAAGTCGCCGCCAACCAACGTGCTCTAAATGGGGTATTAATAAAATTACAGACCGTAAGGGTGCTCTAACCTCAAACAGCCGGTTCTGATAGGTAAGCAAGTTAGAAGGTGGAGGTAAAGGTGATCCAGATTTGTCGTGCGGTGGTGTAACTCTGATTTGTAATGGTGCAGATATATAAATATTATTAATTGCTCTACTAATACTTTGTAGATTGCTTATCAGCGTTGTGTTATTTTTGAGATGGCTATTTAGTTTGATATTGGCAAGAGATCTTCCCATGCTGACAACCGTCCAACTAGCCTTCGCTTGTTCCATGGGTAAGTACTCGACGGCCCAATCAACAGGCAATGCCTCATGTAGATGTTGATTAGTAGCATTAGATAACAACCGTTTATAAACAGCACTACATTGCCAGCTTGTAAGGCGATGCAAACACTCAATAGACTGTAAACCCCATCCGGACAAAATAACTGGTGTTGAATGTATAGAGTCGAGCAAATGTTTCGTGCCGTATGTACCATGAACCCATAACTGCTCGAATACCTTATTCTGGGCCTGCTGCCATAAATAAGAGTGTGCCTGATTATATTGATCAGAAACTTTAGGATAGCTATTAATAAAGTAATTAGCTGAGAAAGCCGCCATACCAATAAATATTAGGCAGCACATAGTTAAGTAGCTTAACTTTTTGTATGGAACTAACTGTAGTTTTGCCGACGCAACAATACTTATGTCTGGCTTATCAACTAATATTGCAGGTAAATTTTCATATTCAAAAAATTTAATATCTGTGTAAGACAGGGATATATCGTTGGCTATGCTAATGGCCTGATCGTAGGTTGATACCAGCTTATCGGTTCGTGTCATTACCGAGCCATTATGAAACCCTACTAACCACCAGCAATCATTATTAATGCGGGTAATTGTTATTGAAGTTTGTGACTGAACTTCATGCTTTACAAGATGGGCGGCGCAAACAAGAAATAGTTTCTGCTTTTGTTTAGCATCAATATTTGCTATAGCAATACTAGATGACTCCTGCGTAGGCACAAACATGTATTGAGCTGTATAACGACGTGCCACTCTCAACGCCTCAGCACGCGCGTCTGGACCAATAACGGCAAACCACTCCATGCCCATAATCAAACTAAGATCACCAAAGCTAACAAGCTTGCAAGAAGAGTGGGAACTCATTTAAACCCCCTCCTCTACATGTGCAGTAAGAACTATTACCGTCAACAAATGTTCCTGTTTGGAATTATTAGCACCCCCAAATATTATTGGCAGGCCATCAAGAAGACGTTTTGAACTGCTTTCATCATTACGTCGCTCGAAGCCTGAAATTAATATGGGCTGGCCTGGTTGCAGCACCAGCTGCTGAACAGTTCCATTACCGTCTATAGTTACTTGTTGCAGTTGTAATGGATTGCTGCGATCACCAAACCTAACTGACTTTATTGGCTGAGCCACGGTGTTATCGTAAGCCAATGACAACATGATGCGACCATCGTCCTGAGCATCGGGCACAAGAGTTAGCAATGACCCTACTGTTTCTTCTTTCTGACTTACCGAAACTGAAGGCAATGCAAAACCAGTACCATCAGAATATGCAGCTGTAGTATCAACTTTATCTATATATGAAAATGTAGTACGAACTGCGTGCGTAACAGGCTTACGATTTAAAGTAAGAACTGGAACACTAGTGCGCCTTACAACTTTACCTATGTTTGACAAGGCAGAAACTATAGCCTCTGACCCTTTATATGGCCCTTGCTGTACCCCCAATGCAGATGCACTTACACCAGCTACATCCATGCCATTAACACTGGCTGCACTCGCTGCTATACGCGCACTGGTAAAAACCAGATTCCAATCTATACTTCCGTACGAGTCATCACTAGTTGATATAGTTATTTCTTCAAAGATAAGACGAATTCGTTTTGATAGCAGACGGTTCTCCCGTTCCAGGTAAGATGCAATACTATCAAGAGAGTCAGGAGTGTCTGTAACTACAATGCTGGAGCTGGCACCAGGTTGGGCTACTAGTGTTCCGGCACGCGTCATGAATGGTTCTATACGAGCCTTTATTACATCTAGAACATCGTTTGATGAAGATATAAGACGCGTTTGGGAAGTGCTAGTAAAAGCGCCATCAGATTGGTTAGCAGACCCTTGTCCTATACTAGCTTCGGACCTGGCCTCTAGTGTAAGTGCCTGAACATCAAACACTTTAGTTTGTGTGCGAAAAAACTCAATTTTATTATTACGAAATTGCCAATATACACTTAGTGCTGCTGCCACCCTATCTAGAGTTTTGGCAAGAGGCTCTGCATCACCAGATAAATATATACGGCGTGCGCCACTTGAGGAAATTATGCTTTGCTGAATGCTTAAACGAGGAAGAAACTCATGAGATGGCAATAGAGCCTCGGGGCTAACATGCACTGGTATTTCTGTAACGGCTGTAATACGTTGCGCCAGCTCTGACAGGTCCGCAGGACCGTTATCAAACAGCAACGTTGTTAAAACATTTGCTCTTAAGGCAAGCGGTAGCTTTACTTCTCGTGCTAATGGTTGTGAGTTTCCAGCTACCCATGGTCTATTAACGCGACGCATTCTTCTGCGACTATCTGTATTAGTAGCTTGATCAAAGAACGACATATGCTGCATGGAGAGATTCTCGTGAACAGCATTAGCATATGACTGACCTCTTTGCACTTTATCTTGCAAGGCACAGCCGCCTAGCATATAAATACCTAGTGCATACAAGCAAAGCAACCGTATCATAGGGTTACTCCGCTATAGGCCCTATCACAAGTTTGGGCATATGGTACAACCCGTAACACCTGATTCGAATAAAAGCACGGTTGTAAAGGCTTGTCGGCCAACTCAGTAGAAGAAATTAACTCCTCAACGGCATCTTCAAATGATCCGCTAAAGCTGGCGTATGCAGACACAGGTATATCGGCATCAACACTCCAATGTTCTGGATTAAACACCCAGCCTGCGTCGCTAGCCCAACGTTGTAATACATGCCTTAATGTTTGATCCGAAATACTTGCTTCAAATATGCGTGACTCTACAGGTGTTGTGTCCTCCTTCAACGCAAACGTCTCTACAGGCATCAGCTCAATAAGATGACTTTTCCTTTCTTCCTCGTTATCGTCTGTCACCCTAGTAGCATATGCGGATAGAGCCCCACCACGGAATGAGAGCTTATGCCATAAACCCTCAATTACTACATACTCCCCTGTACGTGTATATATAAGTGGGTGTTCACCGCTGGAATCTATACCAAATATTGCAGGTAGGTTCTGACCGTACTGAAACTGAAGCCATGTTTGTGCTCCATTATCAAATACTTGCAGAGGAGCTACACTTTTATCTCCAGATAGCTTCCATCTGAAGTTAAACTGATTTGTTGTTCTGTTGTTATCAGGTACAGGTTGAGTGCTAACCAACCACTGATCAAATGTTGTGCAAGCAGGTAAAACTAGTAGCGCTATAAGAGCAAGCAATTGTTTAGACATGAAACAGACCCCCGTAAACCCTCGTTGAGAACTGTTGTCATGATCTACTCAAAGCCTATAAAGGGCTATTTAGGTAATTGCTAATAGATGTTTTAAGCCACCCAATTTAAAAATAATATCCCTTATTAATCAATGCACTAATAAATAAACTAACTTGGTGGAGCAATCTTTACAGTAGGATAAAAAAACCCCACTCTATTACGACGTGGGGCTTTTAACAAAATTACTTTAAGACTATTTAGATGCTATACGCTCTGCCTCAGCTGATGCTGCGCTTAATGCAGAAACAGCGCTTTGCTTTCCACCAAAGGCATTATCTAGTGTTTGATTAAGAACAGCACGGATCTCCGGATAGTTATTTATTTTGAATCCGTGTGCTATTGCTACTGGCTGCTTAGAATACGGCTCTACAAGAGTATGCCATTGCCCTAAGACCCCCTTGCCAGATCCGGATGCCTTAAAGGCCTCCTTAGTTATAGGTAGAAAACCTGTATTTTTATACCACAGAGCGGCTTGATCAGGGCTAGCTAGCCACTCAAGAAATTGTGAAACAGCTGCATACGTTGGATTTGAGTGCCCTTTGGTAACCCACAATGAAGAACCCCCAATAAAGGGCAAACCAGGCTCTTGCGTAACCTCAGGGTAATAAGGTAACCCTGCCACACCAAAGCTCAAACCTCTTTGTCCCATAAACCATCCTAGGTTACTAGAGTTTGACATTAATATTGCACACTCTCCGTCTGCAAATCGTTTGGTGGCAATATCGTTGAAGTCTGGCTTTACAAGCATATTAGAGCGCACCCAACCAACCATAAGAGAAAGGTGACGAATGTACAAAGTATC
>JAJYRX010000080.1 GCA_021793875.1 Pseudomonadota bacterium | reverse complement strand
GGTCATTATGCCCGTGAAATGGGTTTGCCTATACGCAAGCTGGTGTTGGCAACCAATGAAAATAATGTGCTAGAAGAGTTTTTCCGTACTGGAGTGTATAGGCCACGATCAGCCCAGAATACCTATGCTACATCTAGCCCTTCTATGGACATCTCCAAAGCGTCAAACTTTGAAAGGTTTGTATATAACTTGCTTGATCAAGACGGCGAAAGTGTAAAAAAGCAGTGGAGTGAGCTGGCTAGTAATGGTTACTTCGATTTATCGCATTTGAAGTCGCAATTTGCTGATAGATACGGGTTCGTGGCTGGAAGTAGTAGCCATTCTGATCGCCTTAATACCATACGTTACATATGGGAGCACCATAAGGTTTTAATAGACCCTCATACTGCTGATGGCGTATTTGTAGCACATAAGCACGTAGAGTCTGGTGTTCCTATGCTGGTACTGGAAACGGCTTTGCCTGTTAAGTTTGCCGACACCATTCAAGAGGCGGTAGGCTTTGAGCCTAAAATACCAGATCACCTAGAGTATCTTGCCAGCAGCCCGCAGAAAGTAGTTAATATGGCGTTCGATGCCAATAAGGTTCAAGAGTATATGCAGAAGCATATACCTTTAAGCTAAGTTATTAAGCTTTGATGCATTAATATAGCGGCCTTTCGGCCGCTTCTTACTGCACCTTCAAGCACTGCTGGATATCCGGTATCGGTCCAGTCTCCAGCTAGCCATATATTGTTCCATGGGGTATTCGGTTTAGGGCGATGCAACCCAGCTACAGCTGCAAATGTTGCACGTTTTTCTACTATTAGTTCATGCGCGACCATTTTTGGCATGGGACCAAAACGTTTTGTTTGTAGCCTCACTTGCTCATAAACCCCATTAAGAAGAGCATGCTCTCCATTTGCGATAGCTTTTTCTGCGTTACTTATAACAACGTTAATAATATTATTTGAGCTGTGGCTGTAAAAGCTATTACAGTTAAATAACCATTGTCCAAAGTGCCCTTTTTGTATGTCTTCACTTAGCATGTACATAGGCTTACTTAATGCAGGTGCAGATTCCAACTGCATGCTAAGTGTGGCTATGGGCACAAAATAGAAACGCTGCAAGTCACTAATAAGCTTATTGGCTTCTTCTTGTGCATATGAGCTATGTTTTGCAAGGTTTTGAATTAGCCTTAAGGCCGGCCTCACATTGGTTGCAATAATAGCTGCTTGGAATTCTTCTTCATTTATTATCAAACGTTCGTTGTCGTATGCGTCAACGCCTATAGACGTTATAGTTTGGCCAGTTTTTATGTTTATGCTGGCATTGTTTGTAAAGCTCAGTTTGGCGACTTTTTCAGGCAATAAGGCAGAAAGGTTATAGCGTGAAATTAGTATATTAGAACTATTAGAATGGCCCCCAATACTATCGCGCAACACATTTGCAAATAGCTGGCTACATGCAATATTTGGTGGCGTATTCATGGTTGCAATACACAGGGGGTGCCAAAACCTTCTGCATATGTTTTCAGATTGATGGTTTTGTTGCAGCCACTCATTAACGCTTAATGCGTTGCTTGGCGTTTTCCACTTGCTGCGCTTAAGGTGGTTTATAGCTTTTATTGCAAGACACTTTTCTTTCAGGCTAACACCGCTTGCTTTGAGTAAGCCCATAATTAAGTGAAAAGGGGCGGGGGCCTTGGATGCTTTTAGATTAAACGAAGAATCAGCTGCTTCTACGTGTAATGGTATGTTTACCAGACTATCGGAAAGGTTGCATCCCAGTCTTTTCATTAGAGCAGTTGTATTTGTATATGCTCCAATTAATATGTGTTGTCCATTATCTATATTGGTGTTCAAACTTTTGGAATAAACCTTGCGTGCACGTCCACCAAGGGTGCGGGAGGCTTCAAATACAGTAACCTCGTGACCAAGGTCGGCCGCCTGTACTGCAGCAGAAAGGCCTGCCCACCCCGCACCTATAACAGCCACCTTCACTTGGCTTTACCTGCCTTAATAGTTTTTGTAATACGTTTGCCCCCGCTAACCCACGTTGACCAAGCTAGCCAAAACTTACGTATAGGAGTAAGAGCTATATGTTGGTCTAGAACCATCCATTGGTCGTTTTCTATTTCGTTTAGAAGGGCGTAGTAAATTGCTGCCATTAATAAACCTGCCCTTTGTGTGCGACGGTCTTCTTCAGGTAGAGCCTGCACTGCCTTTAGATAGTATTCACGGGCCCTTTGTGTTTGATAGCGCATTAGGCTTTGAAATTTTTCGCTATAGCGGCTATCTAGTATGTCTTCCTTAGACACTTCAAAACGTTTAAGATCTTCTAGCGGAAGGTATATACGCCCCCTGCGGGCATCTTCGCCAACATCGCGGATTATATTGGTTAACTGAAATGCTAGGCCCAGGTAATCTGCGTATTTAATAGTGTCATTATTGGTATAGCCAAATATTTGTGCAGACATTTCACCAACAACACCGGCTGCGTGCCAGCAATATGTTTTGAGTTCTTCCCAGGTGTTATAGGTGTGTTTGTCTAAATCCATTTCCATACCTTCTATAACGGCATGGAACTGACTGGCCTTAAGGCCGTAATTATTTATATGTGGTTTAAGAGCTTTTATAACCGGATGATCAACATCGTCACCGTTAAATAGAAACTCTACTTGGCTGCGCCACCATGCTAGTTTCATACGCGCAACGGAAAGCTCGCGTGCTTCATCGACTATGTCGTCAACTTCGCGACAAAAAGCGTATAAGGCGGTAATGGCACGACGTCTTTCAGTAGGTAGAAATAAAAAAGCGTAATAAAAACTAGAGCCGCTTTTAGCAGCCTTATTTTGACAGTATTCGTCTGGACTCATGGAATAGATTTAATAAAAACGGATTTAAATTGCGCGCAGTATCATGCGTAGCCAATCGTATTTGTTTAGAACTGGGCGATGATTGAACACATCGTATTGTATGCTTTCTATTTTTTCTAGAATACGCAGACCTCCTTGTACTACTATTCGTAGCTCATAACCAAACCTGCCACCTATTTTACGGCCTAATGGGTAACCCTTGATAAGCATAGATCGTGCGTGCTCTGTTTGCTCGTTCATAAGGCTTTTCCAGCCATTAAGTTCTGACACTTGAAGGGACCCTTCACTAGCACTCTGTATAACAGATTCGTCTACGCCATGGCGCTGCATTGCGTTCAGGGGCAAGTAAACACGGTTTTTTAGCCAGTCTATAGATACATCTTGCCAAAAGTTTGTTAATTGAAGGCCAGTACATATTGCATTAGACAGTTCTAAGTTTTCTTGGTTGTATTTATTGAATAAAGAAAGCATTATTACGCCAACAGGGTTAGCGGATAGATTACAGTAACTTAGTAACTCTTCATTATTTGCGTACCTATTTACATAAGTGTCTTGTGTAAATGCGGCCAGTAAATCTTTAAAAGGCTGTATAGGAAGATTATGTTGTTTTATAGTTTGAGACAGTGGTTCAAATATTTTTGATAATTTATCGTTAGGCTTATAACTTTTTTGATCTATGTGGTTTAATTCCTGCTCAAATTCAGATAACTTTTTTCTACGTTCCTCTGCATCCATATTTCCTTCATCGGCAATATCATCAGCGGTGCGTGCAAAACGGTAAACATTAACTACCGCTGGCCTTATGTTTGCTGGTACTAATATAGATGCTACCGGAAAATTTTCGTAATGGTCGATCATTGTTTAACGTATTAAGATTACTTCTTGAACCTAAGTAAATTAGATTTCTTGCTCGAAACAGGAGAGTCAAATAAATGCCCCGCCCGATTTTACTTACAGTGTCGCGTAAGGCCCTTAGCCATAACTTGAATACCGTTATTAATGGCTTAAAACGTAGCAATACTAACAGCAACAACCCGGGTATAAAGGTTTGGGCGGTTATAAAAGCAAATGCTTATGGGCATGGTATAGAGCCTGCTGTTGAAGCGTTTGAGCAGGCCAATGGCCTAGGTATGCTAGACCTTGACGAAGCAATACGATGTCGTCAGGCTGGCTGGACCAAGCCCATTTTACTGTTGGAAGGTTTTTTTCACGAATCAGATTTGTCCATTGTGCAAGAATACGACCTTACCATAGCGGTGCATTGTACTCATCAGCTAGAAATGATCAATAAAGCTAGTTTGTTAAAGCCGCTAAATGTTTTTCTTAAGCTTAATTGTGGCATGAATCGCCTGGGGTTTATGCCAGAAGAGTACGCTAAGGCCTGGGAATATGCAGCAATGCTTAGGTCTAACGGAAAAATTGACACGCTTGGGAAAATGACCCATTTTTCCAGAGCCGATGACGACCCCAACGAAACACAACAGCAGCTAGAGCTGTTTAAACGTGTGGCTGGCCAATTTCCAGGCCCGGTAAGCTTGTGCAACTCAGCAGCTACCTTAAGCCCGCAGGTTTGGTCTGGAATTAATGAGAACACCGAGCAATGGGTGCGTCCGGGTATTTGCCTTTATGGTGGCACACCGTTTGCCGACCGTGATGCTAATAGCCTTGGGCTTCTTCCTGCACAAACTCTTAAAGCAAGCATATTGGCTGTACGCGACCTTAAAGCAGGCGCATCTATAGGTTATGGTCATCAATTCACAGCAACGGAAAATGTCAGAATGGGTGTTGTTTCCTGTGGTTATGCCGACGGCTACCCTAGGCTTGCGGGAACAGGCACGCCTATTACTGTTCATGGTAAAAGAACACGTCTTTTAGGACGTGTTTCTATGGATATGATGGTTGCAGATCTTACCCATATTCCAGAGGCTGGCCCAGGCTCAGAGGTGGTTCTATGGGGGCAAGGTGGCCCAGCCATAGACGAAGTGGCTGCACATGCACAAACCATAGGGTATGAGCTTATGTGCGCAGTGGCCACTAGGGTGCCGCGTGTAATTATTTAGGAGACAAATACCTTATGAAGAACAAATGTGTGTTGGTTACAGGGGCTACTAAGGGAATAGGCTGGGCTGTAAGTCAACAATTATCAGATCAAGGTGCTCACGTAATTGGTTTGGCACGTAACACCGACACTATAGACTTCCCCGGCTACCTTTATTCATGTGACTTATCTAAAGCGGGTCAAACTGAAGACACACTTAGAATGATACGTGAAAAATTTCCTATCGATGCCATAGTAAATAATGTTGGCATGGTGCGCTCTGAAGCTGTAGGAGAGGTCGATCTAGCTTCGTTTTACGATGTTTTAGACCTTAACGTTAGGGTATCTATGCAGGTTGTTCAAGCTTTTGCTGCATATATGAAGGCACGTCAATATGGCAGAATAGTAAATATTGGCAGTATTGCTGCTCATGGCGCACGTTTGCGCAGCAGCTACTCAGCTGCCAAGGCCGCCTTGAATGGGCTTACTGGAACCTGGGCTCTAGAACTTGCGCCGTACAAGGTTACGGTAAACACCGTAGCCCCTGGTCCAGTAGATACCGAGCTTTTTCGTATTAATCACCCACATGGCAGTAAGGCTGAGCAAGAAGCTCTAAATAAAATACCACTCGGGCGTTTTGCCTTGCCACAAGATATTGCAGCTACAGTATTGTTTCTTCTATCCGATAGCGCTAGTTTTATAACAGGGCAAGTTATAGGGGTCGATGGAGGCGCTTCATTGCCTGGTCGCTAGCTAGGTTTTAATAAGGTTTAAATGTCGAAAACAAAATCCAAAACCATATACGTATGTTCAGAGTGTGGTGGAGAGTGTCCCAAGTGGGAAGGTAAATGTCCGCACTGCAATCAGTGGAACACGCTTAAAGAAACGATACAAAGCCCGCAGCCTGATAGGTTTCACTCGTTGGCGGGTGAATCACCTGTTCGCAATCTTTCAGAAATAGAAGCCAGAGAGCACGTACGTCAGCCCACTGGAATAGCAGAGTTTGACCGAGTTCTGGGTGGCGGTATTGTTGCTGGTGCAGTTGTTCTTATAGGTGGCGACCCAGGAATCGGAAAGTCTACCTTATTACTTCAGACTCTAGTGTCCCTATCAAGCGCAGTAAAAGTTTTGTATGTTACAGGTGAGGAGTCTGGAGAACAGGTTGCTCTAAGGGCACAGCGCCTTGGCGTAGAAACAAGCGAGGTTCAGCTGTTAGCCGAAATAAGGCTGCAAAACATTCTTTCTACACTTGCCGAGCAGAAGCCTAAAGTTGCTGTTATAGACTCCATACAAACACTGTATTGCGATACTCTGAACTCAGCGCCAGGCTCGGTTTCTCAGGTGCGAGAGTGTGCAGCACAGCTTACCAGGGTTGCCAAACAGACAGGCACAACCATAATTCTTATTGGTCATGTAACTAAAGATGGTTCTCTTGCAGGCCCCAGGGTATTAGAGCATATAGTCGATACGGTACTATATTTTGAAGGTGATACACATTCTTCCTTCAGGCTTATACGCGCATTTAAGAACAGGTTTGGAGCCGTTAACGAGCTTGGTGTGTTTGCCATGACCGATACTGGTCTTAAAGGTGTAAACAACCCATCGGCACTATTTCTTTCCCAGCATGCAGCCAATGTGCCTGGTTCATGTGTAATGGCCACACAAGAAGGTAGTAGGCCTTTATTGGTCGAAATACAGGCATTGGTAGATGCAGCGCACGTGCCTAACCCAAGGCGTTTGTCAGTGGGTCTGGAAAGCAATAGGCTGGCTATGCTTCTGGCCGTACTACACAGACATGCCGGAATAGCAACTCATGACCAAGATGTATTTGTTAATGCAGTTGGTGGTGTGAAAATTACTGAACCAGCTGCCGACCTTCCAGTCTTACTAGCAATAATGTCGT
>JAJYRX010000079.1 GCA_021793875.1 Pseudomonadota bacterium | reverse complement strand
GCGTAAGAACCATGGCATGATAATCACCAGGATTACCTATACCGTATATACAAGATACAGACCCAACGATTATAGTGTCTCGCCGTTCTAGTAAGCTTTTGGTAGCCGATAAGCGCATCTGCTCTATATGCTCATTTATAGAAGAGTCCTTCTCTATGAACAGATCTCTTGCAGCAACATAAGCCTCTGGCTGATAGTAGTCATAGTAAGAAACAAAATACTCCACAGCATTTTTTGGAAAGAACTCCCGCATTTCTGCATAAAGCTGTGCTGCCAGAGTTTTATTCGGTGCTAGCACCAGTGCCGGACGACCTGTACGCGCAATAACATTTGCCATAGTAAATGTTTTGCCGGATCCAGTAACCCCTAGCAAGGTCTGACACATTAACCCATCTTCAATGCCTTCTGATAGCTTGTTTATTGCATCAGGCTGGTCGCCCGCAGGGGCGTAGGGCTGGTACAACTGAAAAGGACTGCCAGGGAAGCTTACATAGCCGGGACTGTTTAGTTTCATATTAAACTGCAAAAGCTAGACATGATAAGGGTAAACCCGTTATTATCACATGATAACCGCTGAACTTCACTTACACCCTTTCATAAAGTAAATCTTGAACATGAATTCCATATTTACAGGGGTTGAACTCGCCCCACGAGACCCTATTCTTGGCTTGAATGAACAATTCAACGCGGATACGCGTACCAACAAAGTTAATTTAGGCGTAGGTGTATACAGCGACGATAACGGAAAACTTCCATTACTTAAAGCGGTTCATCAGGCAGAGCTTGAACTAGTACAAAAAGGCTCTGCACGTGGATACTTACCTATAGAGGGTATTCCAGGATACAACAAAGGTGCTCAAACCCTATTGTTTGGAGCCAACTCCGAATTAATAAATAGTGGACGTGCCTTAACCGCCCAATCTTTAGGGGGCACCGGAGCATTAAAGCTAGGCGCCGATTTTCTTAAATCATTAGTACCTCATGCGAAAGTTCTAATCAGCAATCCAAGCTGGGAAAACCATCGTGCACTATTTGAACGTGCTGGCTTTGAGGTCGAGTCTTACCCATATTACGACTCAGCAACAAACACCCTAGATATAAATGGAATGGTAAATGAGCTTAAGAACGCTCAAAAAGACACCATTATTATTCTGCATGCTTGCTGTCACAACCCTACTGGTCTTGACCCTGACCCCTCACAGTGGCAACAAATAATAGAGACTATTAAAGAACGCGAGCTTATTCCCTTTTTAGACATAGCCTATCAAGGTTTTGGCGATGGGCTTGATGCCGATGCCTCAATAGTACGTGAGTTTGGTAAAGCTGACATAACTTTCCTTGTAAGCTCATCGTTCTCTAAGTCATTTTCTTTATACGGTGAACGTGTTGGCGCTTTGACGCTTGTTTCATCAAGCCAAGATGAAAGCACAAGAGTATTAAGCCAGCTTAAGCGTGTAATAAGAACCAACTATTCAAACCCTCCAACACACGGTGCAAGTATTGTCGCACGTATACTAAACGACAACAGACTATTCGAAATGTGGGAAAAGGAACTTGCTGAAATGCGCGTACGCATTAAAAATATGCGTGAGCAGTTAGTTAGCAGGTTAGCCGAAGCAGGCGTTCAAAGAAAATTTGATTTTATATTAGAACAACGCGGGATGTTTTCCTATTCGGGATTAAATAGTAAACAGGTAGAAGACTTACAAAAAGATCATGCTATATACGCAGTTAACACAGGCAGAATTTGCGTAGCAGCGCTAAATAGCAACAATATTGACTATGTAGCACGGGCAATAGCAGAAGTGTTAACCAAAGCTTGATTTAATTGGATATTTAGTAGACAATTTAAGCTGTATAAACGTACAGCTTAAATTGCCATGTCATTAAAATTAACAGCCCGCCAACAACAAGTTCTTGATTTAATCCAAGCTGAAATTGCCAACTCGGGCTTTCCTCCCACCAGAGCAGAAATAGCACGCGCTTTGGGGTTCAAGTCAGCTAACGCTGCAGAAGACCATTTAAAAGCTTTAGCTAGAAAAGGCGCCATTATCCTTACTCCTGGCGCATCTAGGGGTATACGACTAGCAACAACCAATCAAAAAAAATCTATAAAACGTGCATCTAATTTTGATTTCTCTCTACCCTTAATAGGACGGGTTGCGGCTGGAAATCCAATACTGGCACACGAAAACATAGAGCGTGAAATATCAATAGAACAAGGCCTGTTCGCAACCAAACCTGACTATCTTCTGCGTGTAAATGGTTATAGTATGCGCGATGCCGGAATACTAGATGGTGATCTTCTAGCTGTGAAAAAAACACCTCAAGCTAATCACGGTCAAATAGTAGTGGCAAGAATACACGACGAAGTAACTGTAAAAAGGCTATGGCACAAAAACAATAGCATACAATTACTCCCCGAAAATCCTGACTTTCAACCAATAAAAATACAGCCCCACGATGATTTTGCCATCGAGGGGCGCGCTGTTGGATTAATAAGATCTGGCAATATTTAGTGCTTTAAAGTACCTGTACGTTTATCAACTGTTTTGGAAGCAGCAGCCACTAATGCCTCAACTTCTTCATCAGATAAAGGTTGAGGCATTTCTTGTAATGCAACTTCCAACACTCTATCTATCCACCTAACTGGAATTATTTCTAGGTGGTTCTTAACATTATCAGGTATATCGGCAAGGTCTTTAACATTTTCCTCAGGAATAAGAACTTTCTTGATCCCACCTCGGTGAGCTGCTAGAAGCTTCTCTTTAAGACCTCCTATTTGTAACACTTCGCCTCGTAAGGTTATTTCACCAGTCATAGCCACATCAGCCCTAGCAGGTATACCAGTTAACGCTGACACTAGTGCAGTTATTATTGCTATACCAGCGGAAGGCCCATCTTTAGGAGTAGCGCCTTCAGGGAAGTGCACATGTATGTCTCGCTTCTCAAAGGCAGTGCTTGGTATTCCCCATTTCTGAGCCCTAGACCTAACAACTGTACGAGCCGCTTCTACCGACTCTTTCATTACATCACCTAAGGAACCGGTGCGTAGTATATTGCCCTTACCAGGCATATCGGCAACTTCTATTGTTAGCAGATCACCACCAACCTCTGTCCATGCCAGACCAGTCACCTGACCTACCTTATCTTCCGTTTCTGCTACACCAAAATTGAAACGCCTTACGCCCAGAAAGTCATTAAGATTGTCGGGAGTTATAACAACGCTTTCAACTTTTTGATTGGATTTCTTAGCTCCAGTTGACTCCAAGACCTTTTTAATTACCTTACGACATATTTTGCTTATTTCACGCTCTAGTGACCTAACACCCGCTTCACGTGTGTAATACCTTATTATGTCTCGTACCGCGTCTTCCTGAAGAACAATTTCATCTTCTTTGACTCCATTGTTTTTCATAAGCTTAGGCAGCAAGTGATCAAAAGCAATTCTTACTTTCTCATCTTCGGTATAGCCAGATAGTCTGATTACCTCCATACGATCTAGCAGTGCTGGTGGTATGTTAAGAGTGTTACTTGTAGCCACAAACATAACATCCGATAGATCGTAATCTACTTCTATGTAGTGATCTTGGAAGGTATGGTTTTGTTCTGGATCAAGCACCTCAAGTAGAGCAGACGCAGGGTCTCCTCTGAAATCAGCACCCATTTTATCTATTTCATCAAGTAGGAAAAGTGGGTTTCTAACACCAGCTTTACTCATACTTTGAAGTATCTTACCGGGCATAGAGCCAATATAGGTACGCCTGTGTCCGCGTATTTCAGCTTCATCACGAACCCCACCTAATGCCATACGTACATACTTACGATTAGTGGCCTTGGCAATAGATTGACCTAATGAAGTTTTACCTACACCTGGAGGTCCAACAAGACAAATTATTGGAGCTTTAAGTTTGTCTACCCGTTGCTGTACGGCGAGATACTCGACAATTCTTTCTTTAACTCGCTCAAGACCGTAGTGATCAGTATCAAGAACCTCTTGAGCTTTTGATATAGATTTACTGACACGACTTTTTTTATGCCAAGGCAAACCAATGAGTGTGTCTAAGTAGTTACGCACTACGGTTGCTTCGGCGGACATTGGAGCCATTAGCCTAAGTTTCTTTAGCTCAGAGTCGGCTTTCTTGCGCGCCTCTTTAGGTAAGCGTGCCGCCTCAATACGCTTTTCTAGCTCTTCTATGTCGGCCCCCTCTTCCCCTTCCCCTAGTTCACGCTGTATGGCTTTTACCTGTTCATTTAGGTAATAGTCACGCTGACTTTTTTCCATTTGCTTTTTAACTCGGCCACGTATGCGCTTTTCTACTTGCAGAATATCAATTTCTGAACCGAGTTGAGATAAAAGCCCTTCTAGACGTTTAGTAGTGTCAGCTATTTCTAATAAAGCCTGTTTTTGCTCAAGCTTAAGGGGAAGATGAGCCGCAATTGTGTCAGCTAGGCGACCACCGTCCTCAATTGAAGACAGAGATGCCAACACCTCTTGAGGCACCTTTTTGTTTAGTTTAACGTACTGTTCAAACTGATCTATGACAGTTCTGCGCATAGCTTCTAGTTCTGAGCTATCGCTTCCAAAGATATTTACCTTTTGTATTTCCGCGGAGAAATGACTCTCCTCTTCTATAACTTTATTAACCTTAGCCCGCTGCACCCCTTCTACCAATACTTTCACAGTACCGTCGGGCAGCTTCAATAGTTGCAAAATGCTAGCTACACAGCCAATATCATATAAATCTTCAGGGCTTGGCTCTTCTTTATTAGCAGACTTTTGGGCAACAAGCATAATGCCGCTACCCTCTTCCATAGCAAGCTCTAAAGCCTTTATAGAGCGAGGACGGCCTACAAAAAGTGGCAGTACCATATGAGGAAATACCACCACATCTCGTAAGGGTAGCATTGGTAACAATTCAACGTCGGGCGATAGAATCTGACTCGCAGACATAATTCATTCCTTCAAATACACCGTTTGAAACCTATGTGGTGACGATACCAGATATTTCAAGTCTGATAGATTATGTAAGCACAAACCAGCTTAAACTTTAGCAACTAAGCAGCCGCTCCACTTACACCTTGCGATGCTTTGTCTAGTGTTGCGGTGGTACCATCTTTAAAGTGTAAAATCGGCTCAGACTCACCAGTAATTACACTTTTATTAAGTACAACTTTTTCCACATTGTTTGTTGAAGGAAGCTCATACATTGTACTGAGCAATGACTGTTCTATTATGGATCGCAGGCCACGCGCACCTGTTTTTCGCTTAATAGCTGCTTGTGCAATCGCATGAAGTGCATCCGGCTCTATCTCAAGCTCCACCTCTTCCATTTCAAAAAGCTTCTGAAACTGCTTTACAACAGCATTTCGTGGCTCTGTAAGTATACGCACCAATACTTCTTCATCAAGTTCTTGCAGAGTAGCAATTACTGGTAAGCGACCAACCAGTTCTGGAATTAGACCAAATTTTATAAGATCTTCAGGCTCGACCTCGGAAAACAGCTCGCCAACACCTCGCTCAGTACTGGCCTTAACAGAAGCTGAGAAACCTATTCCCGACTTCTCTGTACGATCTTGTATAACTTTTTCCAAGCCATCAAAGGCACCACCAACTATAAATAATATATTGGTAGTATCCACCTGCACGAAGTCTTGATTAGGGTGCTTACGCCCACCTTGCGGTGGAACAGAGGCGACTGTGCCTTCTATAAGCTTTAAAAGCGCCTGCTGCACCCCTTCTCCCGAAACATCTCTTGTTATAGATGGGTTATCTGATTTTCGCGAAATTTTATCAATTTCGTCTATGTAGATTATTGCCTGCTGAGCCTTTTCCAAGTTGTAATCGCAGCTCTGCAATAGTTTTTGAACAATGTTTTCTACATCTTCGCCTACGTAACCAGCCTCGGTTAGCGTAGTAGCATCGGCTATTACAAACGGCACGTCAAGCATGCGAGCAAGGGTTTGGGCTAACAATGTTTTACCTGACCCTGTTGGCCCAATTAATAAGATGTTACTTTTTGAGAGCTCGACATCGTCACCTTTCACATCACCATGCCGTATACGTTTGTAATGATTGTATACAGCTACAGCTAATGTACGCTTAGGGGTGTTTTGGCCAATTACATATCCATCAAGAAACTCCTTGATTTCATGCGGTGTTGGCAATTCATTTTTTACTGCATCACGAGCAGCTTCTGCTGATTCTTCGCGAATTATGTCTTGGCAGAGTTCTATGCACTCATCACAAATAAAAACTGATGAGGCTCCTGCTATAAGCTTAAGAACCTCATCTTGATTTTTATTACAGAACGAACAGTGCAAGACTTTATCGTTAGAGGAAGTTTTCTTGTCGGGCATAATCTTTACAGTAAAAGCACAATTTAAACATGTGCAAATGGGCTATTAATTGGACTTAACAGCCCGTTTAAAAACTAGACTTGGTCGTTACGTGACACAAGTACTTTATCTATTAATCCATATGAAACGGCATCATCTGCTGACATAAACCTATCACGTTCGGTGTCAGCTGCTATTTGGTCTATGGTTTGCCCGGTGTTGTCTGCCAAAATCTGGTTTAGTCTCTCACGTAACGTAAGAATTTCTTTTGCCTGTATTTGTATATCAGACGCCTGACCCTGAGCCCCACCGGAAGGTTGATGGATCATTATTCTAGAGTTTGGCAACGCATATCGCTTACCTTTGGCACCTGCGGCTAGCAAAAATGCTCCCATGCTTGCTGCCATACCAGTACACAATGTAGAAACATCGGGCTTTACAAATTGCATAGTATCGTAAATTGCTAACCCAGCATATACCGACCCGCCTGGAGAGTTAATGTAGAGAGATATATCTTTCTCTGGGT
>JAJYRX010000078.1 GCA_021793875.1 Pseudomonadota bacterium | reverse complement strand
AGTGCGCCACCG
Organism: Pseudomonadota bacterium; assembly: GCA_021793875.1. GTDB lineage: Bacteria > Pseudomonadota > Gammaproteobacteria > Burkholderiales > Burkholderiaceae_B > JAJYRX01. Next base: position 7,085 of record JAJYRX010000078.1, on the reverse strand, counting down.
ATAATTCCAAGCCATAGTAGCGCTAGAATATTTGTTGTGCTAACACTAGTGGGCAATGGGGCAAAAAGAAGTGCAAAAGGAAGAATCACTAGACCGCCTGCTGTTAGTTGCCAACCGGTCATGGCAAGCATGGAAAATGGACTAAGCCATTTGCGCGTGAGTATGGTGCCTGTTGCCATGCATGCAGCGGCGCCAAGTCCTGCGATAACCCCTACTGTGTCAAGCCTAGCCTCGGAGGTTAAAACAAGCAGAGCTACTCCAACTAGCCCAGTTATAGCGGCTATTATTGAAACTAGTTTGGTTGTACCTGGTAAAAGAAATAATGTCAGTATTACTACAATTAAAGGCTGCAGTGATATAACTGTAGCGGCAACCCCACCTGGTAACCTATACGTTGCAATAAATAATAACGTTAAAAATATGCCAATATTTAACGTGCCTAATACCGCTGCTCTCCACCACCATTCACCTTTTGGGAGCTGCCGCATCATTAACATTAATATAATACCTGCTGGTAAAGCCCTTAATAGCGCCACCCATATGGGTGAAAATTCTGGTAAGTATTGCGTTGCGACTATGTATGTGGTGCCCCAAACTATTGGTGTTGCAGCAGTTATTAATATATCTGGTCCGGCTGGTTTCATACTTGTGTTATTCACTTGTCCAACGCTATACGCCAATTGGAATTATTTTTGCGGTTTAAGCTTGGTATCAAATGTTCCGCTAACTTCAATGCAGTCATTGAAGTTAGGGCCTTGCATCATGGTTGCACGTTCCATACGACAAAGCTCACCTTCAAAGCTACCTTTGGCATTACCACTGGTTTCTCCAAAGGTTAACTCTTTGAATTTGACGGTGGTCATTTTATGGTCTTCGTCAGACACATAGAAAACCTCTGGCATCATACCTTCAGATCCGGTTTTTACATATGTGATATCGGCGCTAATACTTTCTCCTACTTTACTGCTTGGATCTTCATCTGCATTAAATGTAACGCTAATGGACAGACTATCGTCTCCCATAATCTTTTTGGTTTTTTCGCTTAACGCGTATATTTCCACATTGACGTTATCCATTATTGCCGCACCGCCAAATGCTTTCATAGCGTCCAAAAGAGGATTGCCATTTTCGCTGTTACCAAAAAGCTTTTTTATTTGTTCTTGTTGTTCGGGTGTTAACTGCTCAGTCAAAGAATCCATAATATCTGGCATTTGGTCAGACATCTTGTCCATTGCGGCCTCTATTGTTCCCCAAACAGCACTTGATCCGTCATCGCCAAAACCTTTGCCCTCTAAGGTATACATTTGATATTTTTTGCCATCTATTGATGCATTAACAGTACCAATTACTTTATGTGAATTAGAGCCTATTTTTATAGTTTTAGCTGTTGCCGTTGAAGCAGCAAATAATGCGATAAATGCAACAAAAGTAGTTAAAAGAAATGAAGGTAAATAACACTTTTTATATATGCTCATGTGACTCTCCTCCGGTTGGTGGCATTAATAGCCTGATATGCTAACACAGCCCTATATTTAACCGTAGAGAATAAAACGTATCAGCATGTACGATAATATGCCTGTAAGAACTGTAATAAGTAGGCTACGGGTTTTTGTGGCAATTAGAAATGTAGGTATGGCAGATAGTAGTTCTATATTGTTTGATAAACTGGAAACTTCTCCATTTTCAGTAAAAACCTGTTGTGCAATAAGAGCCGATATCACAGCTATTGGTACGTAATCTAGCCAGCTCATTAACCATTTCGGCAGGGTCAGTCGGCTCATTGTCATTAGAGGTAGCACTCTAGGTACAAATGTAACTAACCCTGAGCCCAGTATTATCAGTATCACTTCCCATCTAACGTTCATTTCTTCAACACCATACCAATAGTTGCTGCAACAAGAGTGGCAATTATTATGCCTGTACTAGAAGATATATAAACAGAAGCATATACGGCTATTAGACCAGCTATGGTTGCAACGATAATATCTTTTCTTATTTTTCTGCGGCTTGATATGGCTAAGACTAGAATGCCAATAAACATAGCGGGTAGTGCAAATTCTAGCCCCAGTTCTGCCGGATTGGTTATCCACTGAGCCATTAATGCACCAGCAATGTTTGCAACAACCCAGTTTAGATATGCTGTAAGGTTAAGACCATGCATCCATTGCTCATTAAGGGATGTGGTTTTTGTAGCCTTATTAATGGCTACACCAAATGTTTCGTCGGTTAATAGAGCTCCGATAAGCATGTTTCTAACAATTGATACCTTGCGAAAATAAGGTGCTAGTGAGGCGCTTAGAAGTATATGGCGTAGATTAATAAAAAATACGGTTAATACTATTGCACTGATTGAAGTAGTTGTAGCCAGCATTCCCGCAATAACAAATTGTGCTGAACCAGCATATAAAATAAGGCTTAAAAGAGTTATCTCAGCTATGCTAAGGCCGGCTGTTTTTTGCACGACACCAGCAGCAAGACCTATGCTAAGGTATCCTAATAGGGTTGGTACACAATCTTTAACGCCAATAACAAAGGGTGTATTAGTTTTGTACGAAAAACTCATTTAATAAATTTATACCGCAATTTATAAGAGTACGGATTTTACCCCAACGTTTGTTAGGGCATAGTACTTTGCTTTGAAGTAAACAATGAGGTTTAAATGACTTACGCCACACTAATTCCAGAATCAGAGCAGTTGCGCAAATGGCGCCACGATCTGCATCGTCATCCCGAGACCGCTTTTAACGAATTCAGAACAAGCAAAGTTATAGAAGAGATTTTAGTAAACCATGGCTTGGACGTAACCACCGGATTAGGTGGGGGCACAGGTATTGTGGCAACTTTACAAGGTAATGCTGGTTCTGGAAAGTCAATAGGTCTTAGGGCCGATATAGATGCTCTTGATGTACAAGAGGCGACTGGTAAGGATCACGCATCTACCATAAAGGGCAAAATGCATGCATGTGGTCACGACGGCCATACCACCATGTTATTAGGTGCTGCTTGTGCCTTAGTTAAAAATCCTAATTTCGCAGGTACTGTTCATTTCATATTTCAGCCAGCAGAAGAAAATGAAGGTGGTGGCCGTGTAATGGTAGAGGAAGGCCTTTTTGATAGGTTTCCTATGGATGCCATATATGCACTTCATAATTGGCCCGGATTGCCAGTAGGAGAAGCAGCCGTACATGACACAGCCGTTATGGCTGCATTCGATATATTTAACCTTACGCTAACTGGCAAAGGCTGTCATGCGGCTATGCCTCACTTAGGGAAAGATGTTATTTTGGCGGCTAGTCAGTTGGTTACACAATTGCAGGGGCTAATAAGTCGTGAGTCTCCGGCTCATCAACCGGCTGTTCTTAGCGTAACCAGCTTTCACGCAGGTGATACATATAACGTCGTTCCAGAAGAAGTTCATTTGAAAGGTACTATGAGATGCTTCGATGAAAGTCTACGTAGTTACTTACAACAGCGATTTCATGACACCGTGCAGTCTGTAGCGACGCTACATGGTATTAAGTTTAGTTTAGACTATCAGCCTAGATATCCGGCCACTATTAATACACCAGAGCATGCCGAATTATGTGTTAAGGCCTTAGAGGCAACCGACGGAATAACAAAAGTGCATAGGAACATTCCTGCCAGCATGGCATCAGAAGACTTTTCATTCATGCTGCAACAAACCCCTGGTGCTTATATATGGCTGGGCAATGGTGCAGATAGCGCACCACTACACAGTCCATTTTATGACTTTAATGATGAATTATTAAGTTTGGGAGCTCGTTATTGGCTTAATTTAATTCGCCAATTAATGCACACAAACCAGTTATAAATATATATAAGTTTAGAGGGGCGGGCGACCTCTAATTATGCGAAGCAATATTGAAACTATTGCAATTATTAATAGTATATGAATAAAGCCGCCTAGGGTATATGACGTTACTAAGCCAAGCAGCCATAGAATAATTAGGATTATCGCTATTGTATAAAGCATATTTCTCCTTTGTTGATATGTTTACGTGCTTGTGCCTATTCATTTTACATATATAGTAATTAATACCTGTGTATATATGTATCTAAAGTAATTGAATAATATTAATTGGAGTTTAAATGCGGGCCAATAATTCAAGTGGTACGTGGTCTGAATTGTTATGGGGCCGCAATGGGTTGCGCTCTATAGCATTAGCAGGTGGTATAGCATTACATGCAATAAATGTATATATAGTTTCTACCGTTTTGCCATCTGTGGTTTCAGATATTGGTGGTTTGGAATATTACGCGTGGAACATGACTTTATTTGTAGTCACTTCCATAGTTGGCTCAGCACTAACTCCTAAGTCTATAGATTCAATAGGCTTGCGAAATGCATTTTTGGTGGCTATAGGTATTTTTATAATCGGAACCGCTGTTTGTGCATCAGCACCACATATGGTGTGGATGCTAGCAGGCAGAACATCACAGGGCTTAGGCGGAGGGCTTATGCTAGGTCTGAGCTATGCTGCAACCAGAATATTATTTGAAGAGCGTTTGTGGCCTAAGGCAATGGCTTTGTTATCAAGTATGTGGGGAGTAGCTACGCTTGCAGGGCCAGCTATAGGTGGAATTTTTGCTCAGTTAGATGCTTGGCGGTGGTCATTTATATCTGTAATTCCACTGTCTTTAGGACTAGCTCTGTTGGTATACACCCAGATAACGTCCTCGGCTAATAATAAGGGTAGTAATACTAGCAAAGTACCTGTGGGTCAGCTTGGGCTAATGGTAATTGCAGTACTTGTTGTTTCTTTTGCAAGTTTGTCACTAAGTGCGTGGGTGAACTTATTTGGCATAGTGTTTGGGGTTTTGCTTACCGTACTTATAGCTCGTATTGATAATACCAGCAGCACCCGTTTGCTTCCTAATGGTGCATATAGTTTAGGTGGAGGGTTAGGAAATATATATGCGTGTGTAGCTTTGTTAAGCATCACTATGACAATGGAGCTGTTTATCCCTTACTTTCTACAGGTAATACAGGGCTTTAAACCTATATGGGCTGGATATTTCATGGTCCTTATATCTGCAGGTTGGTCTACCGGCTCTATTATTAGCTCGTCTCGTAGCGGTACATCGGCAGATCTGCTTATGCGTATTGGCTCAATAATATGTTCTTTGGCGGTGGCGATTCTAGCCTTGGTACAACCACTGCATATACCATCAATTTTGGTATTGATATCAACTAGTATTGGATTATTGTTGTTTTTTGTCGGAATTGGAATTGGTATTACATGGCCTCATCTTCTAACTGAAGTGTTTAGGACGGCACCAAAAGGTCAAGAGAATATAGCTTCATCGGCAATAATTACCGTGCAGCTGTATGCGCTTGCATTTGGAGCTGCGCTTGGTGGTATGGTTACTAATGCTTCTGGCTTTGTAGATCCAGGAGGGTTTGAGGGCACTCGCTCTGCATCGGTGGCACTATTACTAACCTTATCCGTAGCGCCTGCTATATCTGCTGTTATGGTTCAAGCTGTAGTTGGTAGACGCATAATTAATCGCAAAACTTAATCTATACGTACATTATGAAAACAAGTGGGCAGCTGTATTTAGTTAGTACTGGTACAGGAGACCCTGAAAACATTACACTTCGAGCATACAAAATCATAAGTAATGCTGATTTAATAGTTACTGGAACTGCCCACGCAGATAAGTTTTCTGATCTGTTGAATGGCAAACATGTAATTAGTGCAGGTCATGGGATGTTTACCAACCTTGCCTTGCGACGTATGAGCGAAGATGATGTTAGGGTAATGGAGCAAAAAATTCAAAGCTCCATTAGAAGTTCATTTGAGAAGGGTGACACTATTGTTGTGCTTGAGTCCGGTGATCCAACTATTTTTGGTCCCCACAGAGGGTATTTGAAAGCGTTTAGTGATTTAAGGCCGCGTGTAATACCTGGCGTATCTAGCGTCGATGTTGCAAATGCATTACTTGGTGTTCCCTTTCTTGACGACAGAAACCAAACCGCAATGTTTAGCGGCTTAGACGCTCTATACAATGCTAGCAGTTACAATATTCCCGATATATGGGTGCTTTTTACTATGGGGTTAGATATCCCAAAGTTATATAGAAAAATCAATGAGCTTTATAAACCCAGCTCTTCATTACAGCTTGTAATAAATGCTGGTTTTGATGATGAGTGCGTGATAAAAACAACCGTTAACAGCCTTATAGACGATATTAAAGGGATAGACTTGCCAAAGTCTACATTAATTTATTTATACAAATAATAGGCTGATGAATCCATATTTATCCTTTTAAACAGGAATTCAAACATGAAACGCACAATAGTTTTAGCTGCTCTTACTGGTATGCTTATTGGTACCGCAGCACATGCAGCAAGACCAGCACACAAAAATCCAGGTTGTGAACGTAAAATAAACAACATAACCATTCAGTTGGAAAAAGCACGTGAGTACGGTAATAGACACCGTGAACGTGGTCTTGAAAGAGCTCTCCACAACGTAAAAACAAACTGCACCGATAAATCCTTAAGAAGAGATCTTGAAAAAGATATTAGCAAGCATAACCATAAGGTTTCCAAGTTACGAAAGGAGTACTCCAGCTACAATAACTCTGGTAATACTAAAAAACTTGCTAAGCTGAAAAAGAAGGTGGAAAAAGAACTTCAAGATCTACAAAAGCTTCAAAAGGAGCTTGAGGCCCTTAACTAATCATTTTTATTACTGGATATTTTATGAGTGGTACAAACAAAACAATAATAGTAACCGGTGGCTCACGTGGTATAGGTGAGCAAACAGTTAAGATGTGTGCGCATGCCGGTTATAACGTTTGTTTCACATACACTAAAAGCCACGATCAGGCGCAGCAAGTTATTGAGTCATGCTCAAAGTTTCCAGTACAGGTGGTTGCTGTCAAAGCTGATGTGGCAACTACAGACGATGGTATTGCAGTATTAGATAAAGCAATTTCACTTTCACCTGTGGTTGGATTAGTAAATAATGCTGGCATTACTAGCGCTATAGGGCCGTTCATAGATCTTAGCGAAGAAACATTAAGACACGTGTTCGATATGAACGTTATTGGTCTTA
>JAJYRX010000077.1 GCA_021793875.1 Pseudomonadota bacterium | reverse complement strand
TTGCCCAACCTAATTCTGCTAGCCGTATAGTTGGCGGCTCTTTGATGACTACATAGACTTATTTTGTCACGAAATTCGTCTGGCACAGCATTTTTGTGCATTGTTACATGCCGTAGCTGCCTTGTAGACAACCAGGTGCGTACTGATAAATCAGCTAGTAAGAATACAATAAAGGCAATAGTAAACATTTAATATAAGTAATACCCAATAATCAAGGAATTTATATGGCTTCAAAAGATCAGCGTTTAATATGGCTGGATATGGAAATGACGGGTTTGGATCCGTACAAAGAACGCATTATAGAGCTGGCTGTTGTTGTTACCGAAGCCGACTTAACAGTAGTAGCCGAAGCTCCGGTACTGGTAATACATCAACCAGATTCCCTTCTGGATGCCATGGATAAGTGGAACACTTCCATGCATACTAAAACTGGTCTAATAAAAAAGGTTAAATCTTCAACACTTACAGAAGACGATGCACAAAACATAATGCTAAATTTTCTAGAAAAGTATGTTCCTGCAGGAAAGTCTCCTATGTGTGGCAATACTATATGCCAAGATAGGCGTTTCATGGCGAAGTATATGCCCCGTTTAGAAGAATACTTTCATTATCGTAATCTTGATGTTAGTACACTTAAAGAGTTGTCACTTAGATGGAAACCCAGCGTTTATAAGAGCTTTACCAAGCAAAGTAAACACGAAGCACTTGCAGATGTCTATGAGTCTATAGATGAGCTTAAGCACTATCGTGAGCACTTTATAAAACTATAATTACTACGAGGCAGCTTGTGTCATCTAATACAAATTTATCATTTATTGCCGGTATAGGCACTGATATCATTAGAACAGATCGCATAAAAGGCGTGTTTGAGCGGCATCAAGAACGGTTTGTAAAACGTATATTAGGTAATGAAGAGCAACAGGTTTTCTGGCGCCGGTATGGCCGTGATAAGAACAGAGGAATGCTTTATTTAGCAACCCGATTTGCCGCTAAAGAGGCCTTTTCCAAAGCTATAGGCCTTGGTATGCGTCAGCCAATGTCCTGGTCTAGAATGCAAACACTAAATGCCCCTAGTGGTAAGCCCCAGGTTCGCTTATCTGAGCCATTGCGCTCATGGTATGAAGGCCGTTTCGGTGAGGCTCATATCAGTCTTACCGACGAGTCTAATATAGTAATGGCTTTTGTTGTTGTAGAGGCTCTTAACAGTTAAAGGTATAAATCTAATGGCAAATATGAAAACTAGCAAAGTTGGTGGCCCTGGGCCTGTTATGGTCGACGTAGAAGGGCATACATTAACCAATGAAGAAGTACAGCGAATACAAAACCCTCTAGTTGGTGGCGTAATCTTGTTTGCACGTAACTTTGCTAGCCGACAGCAGCTTACTGATCTATGCGCTGCTATAAGTTCAGTACGCGAGCAGCCGCTTTTAATAGCAACCGACCATGAAGGTGGTCGCGTTCAGCGCTTCCGTACCGATGGCTTCACCCATATGCCTTCTATGCAAAGTTTGGGGCAAATTTGGGATAATCAACCCGAACTTGCTATGCGTTTGGCCACCGACACAGGCTTTATAATTGCGTCAGAGCTACGCGCTTGTGGGGTCGACCTAAGCTTTACCCCAGTTCTTGATCTCAACTACGGAGTTAGCAGTGTTATTGGGAATAGGTCTTTTCATTCCAGTGCAAAGGCTGTAACACAGTTAGCTCGTGCTCTTACTCATGGTTTGGCATTGGGTGGCATGGCATCTTGTGGCAAGCATTTCCCTGGTCATGGTGCTGTAGAAGCCGATTCCCATCTTGAGGTTCCCATAGACAATCGAAGCTTAGACGAAATAATGCAATCTGATGCTATGCCATACGAGTGGCTGGGTGATTTGGTTGTTTCCTCAGTAATGCCAGCGCACGTAATATATCCTAAAGTAGATAATCAGCCTGCCGGCTTTTCAAAAATATGGATACAGAAAATATTGCGTGAACGCCTAAACTACAAAGGAGTGGTATTTTCTGATGATTTAACTATGGAGGGAGCCACCGTAGCTGGTGACATACACGATAGAGCATTAGCGGCTTTGACTGCTGGTTGCGATATGGCTCTGGTATGTAATAGGCCCGACTTAGCTGATGACTTGCTAACGCGCTTACAATGGAAATCGTCTGAAGAGTCATCTAAGCGCATAAATAGCCTTAAGCCCAAAAGCACAGGTCTCTGCTGGCACGATATGCAAAACAGTATCAATTATCAAAATGCCAAACAACGACTTCAATCTGAAAAACTTCTTGGCTGAGCTGCCGCGACTACCTGGTGTTTATCGTCACATAGATGATGCCGGCGATGTTTTATACGTGGGTAAGGCTAGAGATCTAAAACGTCGAGTTAGCTCTTATTTTTCAAAAAATCACTCTAGTCCACGTATTGCGCATATGGTTGCTAAGGTGGCTAAAGTTGAGGTGACGGTTACACGTTCAGAAGCCGAGGCTTTATTAATAGAAAATAACCTTATAAAACAGTTAAAGCCTCGCTACAACATATTGTTTAGAGACGATAAGTCTTACCCCTACCTAATGTTTAGTGGGCACAGTTCCCCAAGAATTGCCTATTATCGTGGTAGTACTAATCGTCCTGGTCGTTTCTTCGGGCCATATCCAAACGCTTGGGCAGTTCGTGAAACCATACAGATACTACAACGAGTGTTCAAGCTGCGTTCTTGTGAGGATGGTGTCTTTAATAATAGGTCACGGCCATGCCTTTTGTATCAAATTGGACGGTGCTCAGCCCCTTGTGTTGGTTATGTATCACCAGAACAATATAAAAATGATGTTAAGCGTGCCATAAAGTTTCTTGACGGTAATAGTTCGGAAATAATGGACGACCTAGAAAGCCGCATGTTAGAGGCCTCAGATAGCCTAGAGTTTGAGCTTGCCGCGGTATTGCGCGACCAAATGAAAGCCCTTGCAAAAATACTGCATCAACAAAGTGTAGACAACACGGGGCAGGGTAATGTAGACATAATTGTTGCGGTTAGATCTGGACACAAATTTTGCGTTAATTTGGCTATGGTAAGAAACGGGCGACACCTTGGAGACAAACAGTTCTTTCCTACTCAAATAAACGACGATTCAGAAGCTGAAGTTATTACAGCATTTATAGCGCAGCATTATGTAGATCATGTTTTACCGCCTTTATTAATATGCTCGCACAAGCCCTCGGATAATGACATAGTTGGGCTGGTAGCACAAAACCATTCTGTAAAAACCAGAGTCTTAACAAGACCGCAATCTGTGCAAAAACTTTGGTTGGATCAGGCTGTCAGTAATGCTGAGCTTGCTCTGGCAAGAAGAATCGGTGAGACTGGTCTGAAAGAGCAACGTACCCTTGCATTAGCAACGGTTTTGCAATTAGATACTGATGACAATGCTTTAGAAAACCTTCATATTGAATGCTTCGATGTTAGCCATACGTCTGGCGAGGCAACCCAGGCATCTTGTGTAGTGTTTCGTAACCATGCAATGCAGCCTTCAATGTACAGGCGGTACAACATTGTGGGGATAACGCCGGGTGACGATTACGCTGCTATGCGACAAGTGCTATCGCGACGTTTCTCTCATGTGGCTGATGGTAAATCCCCCATGCCTGACATTACATTGATAGATGGTGGTAAGGGTCAAGTTGAGGTGGCTCGTAAAATATTTGCCGAACTCGGACTGGAAACTAGTACGATAGTTGGTGTTGCTAAAGGTGAAGGCCGTAAGGTGGGCAACGAAACCCTTATATTTGCTGACGAACGCAAGCCAATTGCTTTGGGGGCAACTTCTGAAGCGCTGCTTCTCGTAGCTGAAATACGAGATGAAGCGCACCGATTTGCTATTACTGGCATGCGTAATAGGCGCTCCAAGGCTCGCACAGTGTCGCGCCTTGAAGAAATAGAGGGTATAGGGCCAAAACGACGTCAAAAGCTGCTGGCGCGGTTTGGTGGGTTTTCTGGCGTGGCAGATGCCAGTGTAGATGAGCTGGCCTCGGTACCCGGAATATCAGCGGAAACCGCAGAGCGTATTTATCAAGCGTTACGATGATGAAAAGGTGATTTGTATTATGCCAATGAATATACCAATAGCATTAACCTGGTTGCGCATAGCAATGATACCTTTGCTTATAGCAATTTTTTATGTGCCAGCTGCAATTATGACTCCCGAGGTTCGCGACGCTTCAGCGGCTATAGCATTTATTATTGCCGCTGTTACTGACTGGCTAGACGGTTGGCTTGCGCGTCGATGGAATCAAACCTCCATGTTTGGTGCCTTTCTTGATCCGGTAGCTGACAAGTTAATGGTGTGTGCGGCACTGTTAATGCTTTTGAATATAGATAGGGTGGGGCCAATAGTTGCTTTCATAATTATTGGTCGCGAAATAACTATTTCTGCCCTACGAGAATGGATGGCCAAAATAGGTGCAAGTGCTGGTGTAGCCGTTCACTGGCTGGGTAAATTTAAAACGGCTGCACAAATGGTGGCTATTCCATGTTTGCTTTACTGGCAACCTCTATATGGTTTTTCAACAAAACTAATCGGAGAAATTTTAATATACGTAGCTGCTGTGTTAACCGTGTGGTCTATGTGTTACTACCTTAGCAAAGCCTGGCCGCAAATCAGGAGACAAACCAATTGAGTAATAGCGCAACCCAAGCAGTTGAGCCTAGCGCCAAATTAGTGCGGCGAAAAGATTGGACCATAATAGGCTTAATAGGTATTGCCCACTCTAGCTCTCATTTCTATCAGCTCGTATTGCCAACGCTATACCTTTCTTTAGCGCAAGAATACGGCTACGATTTTACTCAGCTAGGTTTTTTGGCTACTGTGTTTTTTCTGGTGTCTTGCTTAGGCCAGGCGTCATCGGGTTTCGTTGTAGACAGAATTGGCCCAGCGCCGGTTTTACGGTTTGGCCTGTTAGGCTTTGTAGCATCAGCTTTACTTATTGCCATTTCCGACAGCTATATTACATTGCTTGCTGCTGCACTAATTGGTGGAGTAGGGAATTCTATATTTCATCCGGTAGATTACTCTATTATTAACCACAGGGTTAGCCCACAAAGGCTAGGTCATGCGTTTAGCATCCATGGTCTTACTGGTAACCTGGGCTGGGCGCTTACACCAGTATTTATGGCAACCCTTATTTACTGGTTTAACTGGCGTATCGCTGCACTAGGTGCTGGTCTGCTTGTGGCTTTAGTTTTGTTCCTTACTTGGCTGGGGCGTGACTTACTATCGGGTCGTAACCAGCCTATGGCTACTTCCGTAGAGTCCGAACCGGCAACAGTAACAGCCAGCGTAGACTTATCGCAAAAAAGTGCATGGGCAACTTTTATAACCCTAATTAACCAGCCTGCTCTATGGGGTGCTTTCCTATTTTTTGCTTGCACAGCAGCTGCGTTATCCTCTGTGCAAAACTACACCATTCCCATGCTTGATCAGGTATATGGAATAGACAAGGTATTGGCAGGCACAACATTATCCGCATATATGTTGTGTGCTGCTTTGGGCATGTTTGCGGGCGGCTTTCTTGTTGGCGCAAACCCGAACACCGAGCGCACGGTTGCGGTGTCTCTTGTCCTGGCCGGTCTACTATTACTTGTATTAGCTGCAGGCATGGTGCCTCCATCTGCAGCTATGGTACTAGTTGGTTTTGCGGGATTCTGCTCTGGAGTAGCTTCACCATCCCGCGACATGCTAATTCGTAGGGTAACTCCTAAAGGAGCTACCGGAACGGTATATGGTCTAGTCTATTCCGGCATGGATGTTGGTTCATCAGCGGCACCAATAGGTTTTGGAATTTTATTAGACCTGGGTTATAGCTTTGCTCCCTGGGTAGGAGCCGCCGTCGCATTTGTTGCGGCAGCTGGGTTAGCACTATGGGTAGCATACGCAGCGCAGCAGAATCGTTCTTCCGCAAACATACTTACCAACTAATGTTTTTCATACTGTGAAATATTGTTCTCATAAGGTGAAATGCATCTGTTGCGTTGCGCTTATAATTATTTCATAGAGGGGAATTTTGTTTCGCATAGTAAAATGAAACGTGTAATACGTTGATTTATAAGGCTATAATATTTTGTCTTATATAAGATATAAGTGTTATGTGCGTTGCAGCATAAGGTTAGAATTTGTTCATGGGTTTTATTTAACTAAATAGGAGTTTTCCATGAGCACAAGAGAACAAGCTGTTCGCGAATTACAAAAAATATGGGCCGAGGATCCCCGCTGGCAGGGAATACAACGTGGCTATAGCGCGGAAGAGGTGGTCAGACTGCGAGGGTCTGTTGTAGCAGAGCATACTTTGGCGCGTCGTGGTGCCGAGCGCCTATGGAAGCAATTGCACGAAGAGCCATTTATTAACGCCCTAGGGGCCTTAACCGGTAACCAGGCTATGCAGCAAGTCAAAGCTGGGTTAAAGGCTATATATCTTTCTGGTTGGCAGGTTGCTGGCGATGCCAACCTAGCTGGTGAAATGTATCCAGACCAGTCTCTGTATCCCATTAACTCTGTGCCTCAGGTGGTTAAGCGCATAAACAATGCGCTAACGCGTTGTGATCAAATTCAGTGGATGGAAGGTAAAAACCCTGAAGACCCTGATTACATAGACTTTTTTGCACCAATAGTGGCCGATGCCGAAGCTGGTTTTGGTGGTGTTCTGAATGCTTTTGAGCTTATGAAGGCAATGATAGAAGCCGGTGCCGCTGGTGTTCACTTTGAAGATCAGTTGGCCTCAGTGAAAAAGTGTGGTCACTTGGGTGGTAAGGTACTGGTTCCAACGCGTGATGCAGTGGCAAAATTAGTCTCAGCACGTCTGGCAGCTGATGTTCTAAACGTTCCAACCCTTATAGTAGCTCGTACCGATGCCGATGCTGCAGATCTAGTAACTAGCGATGTAGATGAAAATGATAGGCCATTCATAACTGGCGAGCGTACTGTAGAAGGCTTCTTCCGCACTAAAGCGGGTATAGATCAGGCAATTTCCCGTGGTCTGGCATATGCTCCTTATGCTGACCTGGTTTGGTGTGAGACATCAACCCCAGACTTAGATTACGCCCGTAAGTTTGCCGAGGCAATACATCGTAAATTCCCAGGCAAAATGCTGGCCTATAACTGCTCACCTTCATTTAACTGGAAGAAAAACCTGGATGACAGTACAATAGCTAGCTTTCAGCGCGAGCTGGGTGCTATGGGCTACAAATTCCAGTTT
>JAJYRX010000076.1 GCA_021793875.1 Pseudomonadota bacterium | reverse complement strand
CTGGTAGCAAAACATAATTAGGCAGCCAGATATTTTTATTGCATTGGTTAGAAACATTACCCTGCCTTTGGGCAGGGAATCGGCCAGAGCGCCTACAAAAGCAGCAAGTGCAACGTAAGCAAGTGCAAACCACCACTTCATAAGTGGCACCATCCAGTCGGGCCCGTGAAGCTCGGCAATTAGTGCTATGGCAGCAATGAGTAAAGCATTATCTGCAAGCGATGACAGTGCCTGGGCAATCATGACCAGGTAAAAGCCTTTACTCAATGCTACTCCTTAATACAAGTTTGGTGCGTTATCATAGCTGTTGTAGTGTTTAACTATACGATTTATACAACTCTGTGCGTCTTACACAATTAAAACTGGCCGGGTTTAAGTCTTTTGCAGACCCAATAGTAATACCTACACCAGGTGATCTGGTAGGTGTGGTTGGGCCCAACGGTTGCGGCAAGTCAAACATAATCGATGCCGTACGTTGGGTTATGGGTGAAAGCCGTGCGTCAGAGCTGCGTGGTGAATCCATGCAAGATGTAATATTTAATGGTTCGGGTCAGCGCAAGCCGGCTGGCAGGGCATCGGTTGAGCTGGTGTTCGATAATTCAGAGGGGCGTGCGGCTGGTCAATGGTCTTCATATGCAGAAATTTCAGTTAAACGTGTTCTTACCCGAGACGGTAACAGCAGCTATTTTATAAATAATCAGGTAGTACGCCGTCGTGACGTATACGATATATTTTTAGGTACCGGTTTAGGTGCACGTGGCTACGCAATAATAGGCCAAGGCATGGTAAACCGGCTAATAGAAGCTCGTCCGGAAGAACTAAGAGTATATCTTGAAGAGGCAGCCGGTGTTACCCGTTATAAAGAGCGGCGCCGTGAAACAGGCAACCGTTTACGCGATACACGTGAAAACCTTGTGCGCGTGGAAGATATTCTGCGCGAGCTTAATAAGCAGCTAGAGAAGCTTGAGGTACAGGCGGAAGTCGCTTCCAGGTTTCAGGCTCTTAAAGACGAAAGCCGTAAAAAACAGCATATGGCATGGTTTGTTTCCATGCAGCATGCTAAGGAAAAACAATTAAAGCTTGCACAGTCAATAGAGCAGGCTCAAAATCAGCTAGAGTCTAATATTGCTGCTTTGCGCTCCCAAGAAGCAAAGGTTGAAGAATTACGTCAAGCTCACTACGATGCTGCAAACCAGCTACACAAAATACAAGGCAACCTTTACGAGGCCGGAGCACAAGTCAGTAGGCTAGAAACAGAGCTGCGGCATTTAAATGAATCGCGTCATCGCATGGTGCAACGTAAAGGGCAATTGCAGCAGCAGTCACAGCAATGGCAAGATCAAATCGCTCACAGCAATGACCAAATTCAACAGCTTCAAGACCAGCGGGAACAGCTTCTAGAGCAGTCTGACGAGCTTGAGGCACGTATAGAAGTTGCTAGTTCCGGGTTGCCCGACATAGAAAACGACCTTTCCATGCAAACTAGAAAGCGTGACAACATACGTTCTAGTATGTCAGAAACCGACCAGCAGCTAGCGGTTATGCAGCAATCTGTAAGTACGGCACAGCAGCGCCTGCAGGTTGTTGATACTAGAATAGAGCGTCTGGAGCAGTCGCTTCTACAGCTAGAAAGGCCAAACTCCCACTGTTTAGATAAGTTGCAAGCACAGCATAGTCATACTCAAGATAATCTTGAAAAAGCACGTGATCTCTTGGCTCAACATGAAATTAACCAAGCAGAAGCAGAATCTAAGCTTGTTTCTGCACAAGAGCAGCTTAACAGCGCACGTACTGAGCTTGCTACTATCCAAGCTCAATACACGGCTCTATCCGAGCTGCAAAACAGCGTGCAACAGCCAGAAGGTGTGTCTGGTTGGTTGGATGAGGTCAATCTGAATGACGCTAGCCCTATATGGCAACAGGCGCAAACCGAAGCAGGCTGGGAGAAGGCTTTAGAAGCATGCTTAGATTACCGGATAGCTGCTGTTGGCGTTGATAACCTTGCCCATTGGATTACAAATATACAGTCTTATCCACCGGCTAGGCTAGCTGTTTATCAATTAGATTCTCAACCTGTTGTACCATTAGACGCGCCGACAAAGTTAAATGCTGAGCCTTTTATTAGCAAAATAAAGTGTAATGTCCCGCATGTTAATAAAATGCTGGGCTTGTGGCTTCAAAACGTTTATGCGTGTAATAGCATGAATGAGGCGTTACAGCTGCAGCCTTATCTTACGGCAAATGCAGTACTAGTGTTACCACAGGGGCATATGGTCGATTCGCATAGTGTCAGGTTTTATGCATCTGAAACCGAGCAGGCGGGTCTTATTGCGCGTCAGGCTGAAATTAATAATTTAGAAAAACAAATAAAAGCCCAGAAACTACATGTAAATAGCTTTCTTAATACGCTAGAAAATGCACGTGCGCATGCTGATTCTATTAGCTACATGCTTAAGGCCGAACGCAAAAATGTATCTGACCTTACCAGTACGGTACATGAACAACATATAAAAATTACTCGCCTACAACAGCAGCTGTTGCAAGCTCAAGATGCCGATGAGCGTATAAAACGTGATATCTCCGAGTTAAAACAAGAAAAGTTAGAGCTTACTCAGTCTATTGATGACTCGTTAGCCAAGATAAATGACCTTCAATACCAGCGCGAACGGCATCAAGAAGAACTACAGCGCGCAAACTCAGTGGTTGATAGTCTTTTCCAGCAAGCTCAAGAACACCAAAATACAACTCGTGGAATAGAGCGCAAGATGCACGAGGTTAGTACAGAAATCAAAGCTTTAGACACTAGGCTTGTCGAGCTAAACCGGGCTTTGGAACTTGCTACCACACAGAAGCGTGAATCGGAGTCTGAACTAGAAAGGTTGCAGGGAGAGCTTTTTGAGATAGATGAGGCTGCTCTTACGCAGTCTTTGCAAGAGGCAATAGAAGCTCGATTAAAACACGAGGAAAACCTTAACGCGGCACGTGTAGGGCAGGATAACGCGGCTGCGTTGTTACGTGAGGCAGATGAAAAAAGGTTAGAGCTGGAGCGCGATGCTGAGCCTGCACGATCTGCCATTACTGATCTGCAACTTAAAGAGCACGCAAGTAGATTGTCGGTAGAGCAACTTAAAGAGCAGCTCAAAAATGACAATGCAAATATTCCTGATCTAGAAAAGTTTTTACAAGATGCACCTGAGCAGTGGCATAAGCCAGAGTGGTTACAGTCTCAGGTAAAGCGCATAAACATACAAATTGATAGTTTGGGTCCGGTAAACCTAGCGGCTTTGGACGAGTTAAAGGCTGCTCAAGAGCGACATGCCTTTATGAGCTCTCAGTATGAAGATTTAAGCAAGGCAATAAACACGCTGGAAGACGCCATAAGGCAAATTGACCGGGAAACACGTTCGTTACTACAAGATACCTTTGATAAGGCCAATGGTTTTTTTGGTGAACTGTTTCCAAAATTGTTTGGTGGCGGTGAAGCTCACCTTACTATGACAGGAGAAGAAATTCTCGATGCGGGGGTTCAGGTAATGGCGCAACCTCCTGGTAAACGAAACAGTACAATACAACTTTTGTCTGGGGGCGAAAAGGCACTTACTGCCATAGCGCTCATATTTGCATTGTTTAAGTTAAACCCTGCACCATTCTGCCTTCTTGACGAGGTAGATGCACCACTAGACGATGCTAATACCGACCGTTACGCAAGGCTTGTAAGCTCCATGTCAGATCAAACTCAGTTTATTTTCGTTACTCATAATAAAATTGCTATGAATATGGCTCAGCAACTTATTGGTGTAACCATGCAAGAGCAAGGCGTGTCTCGTATTGTTGCAGTAGACTTAGATGCAGCAATGCAAATGGCCGGATAATAATAAAATGTCTTAACTTAAAAGGAATTAAAACGGGGCGGTATATGAGCGATTTGCAAATTGGTTTAATTTTAATAGGCATTATCCTGATAATTGCCGTGTTTTTGTTTAACTGGTGGCAAGATCGCCGGTTGCTGAAAAAAATGCAGGAGCATTTCCCCGAACAAGAAGCCGATCCCTTAATGACAGGTTCTGGGGCTGTAAGACGCGAGCCTGGAATACAGTCGTTGGTTTTAGATGAGCCCTTAAGCCCTGGTGAAGATGATTCTGAAGAAGTGGACTCTGCTATAGAGGCAGTAATAGATATTTCTTTTGCCGATCCAGTTGAAAGTGTTCAGTTGGCCGATGCCTTGTCATCAATTCCCGATTGCAGCTCAAAGCCGGTACGCATGTTCGCCGAAAGCAGTGATGGTGGGCACCGTTCAAGGCTACGTGCTGGTGAAAGTTATTCGTCGTTGCAGTTGGCTGTGTTACTTGCCAACCGTAGCGGCCCTCTAACAGATATCGATTGGTCTACGCTCTGGTCTTTTGCTCAAGAAATTGCCAACCGATTTGACGGCGAGCTAGAAGGTCCCGAATATCAAGATGTGGTTCAGAAGGCTCAGGTGCTTGATGAGTTTTGTGCCAGCCTAGATGCGCAGGTTGGAGTTGTATTGCAGTTGCCCCAATCTTCTTCTACCGAGTCAGTGACAGAGGTGCTTATAAATAGCGGTTTCAGCCGTAAGAGCTCTCATTTAGCTTATGCAAATGAAGAAGGGGTTTCATACTTTACGGCTTGGTTTAATGGTAAACCAATACAAGAATTTAACTCCAGCCAGGTAGAGCGCCTCGACCTGGTACTAGATCTTCCAAATAGCCCTGCCGATAATCAGGCATTTACACGTATGGCTGGCTTGGCACGAGACCTGGCCCATAGGCTCGACGCGCAAGTCCTCGATGATCAGGGAAGGCCACTTCCAGAACACACTGATTCGGCAATTGACGAGCAGTTGTACACTATATATCAGCGCCTTGAAGAGGCTGGTTTCACGGCAGGGGGTAGCCGTGCAGCCCGTATTTTTTCCTAGTACACCGTTAGGATGGTAAAAAAATAATGTCTGAACCAAGTAAGGTGGCGCAGCGAGTACAAGAGCTGCATCAGCAAATTGCGCAACATAACTACAACTATTATGTGGCTGATGCACCAACAGTATCCGATGCAAAATATGACGCCTTATTGCGCGAGCTGGAAGAGCTAGAGCAACAATATCCTCATCTTGTTAGTTCTGACTCACCTACCCAACGAGTAGGTGCACAACCATCTAATGCCTTTCAGAGCGTGTCGCATGGGGTGCCAATGCTTTCTTTGTCTAATGCATTTGCTGAAGACGAAGTGCAAGCATTCGATAAAAGAGTACGTGATTTGTTGTTAGGCGCCGGAATGCTAAACAATACAGATGAGGTTGTGTACCAGGCGGAATACAAGCTTGATGGTTTAGCGGTAAATATAAGGTATGAAAACGGTTCTTTAGTGCAGGCGGCCACGCGTGGAGACGGACGTACCGGGGAAGATATAACCGCAAATATACGAACTTTACGGTCTGTACCATTAAAGCTTCAAGAACCATATCCTGACTTAATAGAAATACGTGGTGAGGTTCTTATAAACCGTAGTGACTTTGAACAACTTAACGAACAGCAAGTAAAGCGTGGTGAAAAACCTTTTGTTAACCCTAGAAATGCTGCTGCTGGCAGTCTAAGGCAGTTAGAGCCGTCTGTTACGGCCTCTAGGCCTCTTAGGTTTTATGCATATGGCTGGGGGCAAATTAGCCATGCCACATTACCCCAAACGCATGCACAAATGCTCGATTATCTTTCAAAGCTTGGAGTGCCGGTAAGCCCGGGGCGCAAAATAGTAACCGGTGTTAAGGGTTTAATAGATTTCTATAACTATGCCGGCTCTAACCGGCCAAACTTGAACTTTGAAATAGATGGCGTAGTCTACAAAGTTAATTCTCTGGCAGCTCAAGAGCTTCTAGGGTATGTCTCCAGAGCGCCTCGTTTCGCCTTGGCTCACAAGTATCCAGCCCAGGAAGAAACAACTCTGTTGTTAGACATTAATGTGCAGGTTGGGCGTACCGGAGCCATAACACCAGTAGCACGTCTAGAGCCCGTTTTTGTAGGTGGTGTTACTGTAACCAATGCCACACTGCATAACGAAGATGAGGTTATACGTAAAAATATACTTATAGGTGATACAGTTGTTGTTCGTAGGGCAGGTGACGTAATTCCAGAAGTTGTAGCACCAATAATAGACTTAAGGCCTAAAAATGCACGCAAGTTTATTATGCCTAGTCGTTGTCCTGAGTGTGGCTCTGCCATTGAACGTCCCGAAGATGAGGCCGTCGCTCGATGTACCGGAGGGCTCTTCTGCCCTGCGCAACGTCGTCAAACTATAATACATGCAGTTAGTCGCAAGGCGCTCAATATAGATGGTCTTGGCGAAAAGCTAGTTAACCAATTGGTAGATTCAGGTCGCGTGAAAACAGTAGCAGACTTGTTCACGCTTACCGTTCTTGAACTTTCAGCATTAGAACGTATGGGCAAGAAGTCTGCGCAAAATGTTGTAAATGCTCTAGAAGCTGCTAAAAACCCTACTTTGGGCAGGCTTCTGTACGCTTTAGGCATACGTCACGTTGGTGAAACAACAGCTCAGGCTTTGGCCACTCATTTTGGCAGTCTAGAGGCGGTATCAAAGGCTGAACTTGACGACTTGTTGGCTATTCCAGATGTTGGTCCTGCTGTGGCAGCATCGGTAGCTCGTTTTTTTGCTGAACCACACAATTGTGAAGTTTTAGAAAACCTTTTAAGTGTTGGCGTTAAACCGCAGAACGAAGAAAAACCGTTGCGCTCTAACGACTTACCATTGAGAGACTACACCTTTGTTCTTACCGGTACACTACCGAATTGGAGCAGAGACGAGGCCAGCCAACACATAAAGGCAGCTGGGGGTAAGGTGACTAGCTCGGTATCCAGGAAAACTTCGTTCTTAGTAGCTGGTTCAGAGGCGGGTAGCAAGCTTACACGCGCCCATGAACTAAATGTGCAGGTCATAAATGAAGATGACCTGCGTAAAATGCTAGGTATGTAAAGCTTATTGTTCTTTTACATCAGCTTTTTCCATAAGCTCATTCTGGAAGTCAGACAGCTTTTTCTGGCGTAGCATTTCTGTGATTTGAGGCTTTACTGCGTCTAATTCAGGAAACTCTAGATCACGGCTGTCGTCTACCTGAACAATATGCCACCCGAATTGAGATTTAACCGGTTTATCAGATAGCTCACCTTTTTTCTGGTTTTCCACAGCCTTTGCAAATTCAGGCACGTAGTTATCAGCCTG
>JAJYRX010000075.1 GCA_021793875.1 Pseudomonadota bacterium | reverse complement strand
CGATCTATGACTCTAGGCTTGTTTGCTTATACAGTGTAATTTGGCAGTTTATTTCCCGCCATGCCTCTACTTTTTGCGTTAGCAGCTCTATAAACTTTATTTGCTTAAATTGATATGAGGCGGGGTCGTTTCCCCTTACAAAGCTTATGAACTGATCCACCATTTTCTGCATATCTTTTAGATCGTTTCTCATGCCTTCTTGAAATGTGGTGTTATCTATCATTTCTATACGTAACCACATACGTGACAGTGGACCTTTTAGATCATGTGGTAGTCCAGCCAATAGAGTTCTTTGTACTTCGGCCGATTCGCTTAATGCATCTAACATTGCATTAAAACGCTGCCCCAGTAGAACTGTTTCTTTAGGGCCTGAAGGTTTAACTCGTTCCGGAGTTCCGGCTGCTAGTTTATCGGCTGCTTTTGCAAGCTTAGTAAGAGGACGTGTGATATGCCACGAGAAGGCCGCTGCAAGTAGAAGTAGAGTTGTCATTCCAGCAAGCCACATAAGGACAACAGAGGTTCTTATACTTGGGGCAATACGATCAATTGGAATAACAAGCCACTCACGTTGGGAGCTGTTCCCTGGCATGGAGACATATATCTGCGGGTTGGAGCCATGAGATAAAGCTACTCTCGTTTCGTCGCCTAGCTCCATGTTCAGCTTGTCTATAAACGGCTGTAGCACACGCCGTATATTTGTTGGGACCTGGTTCTGCCGAGCAAGAGCCTTATTTTTGTCACGCTTGTGCTTATCAAGTCTAGTATGGGAAGGTAGTGTTCTTGACCACAGTCGCCATTGCTCACCAGAGACTTTTTTTACGAAGTCATTTTTTTGTGAATCGGGTATAACCTCAAGTGAACCCCTTAGGGTGCGTAATGTTGTAAGTGTTAAATCTATTGCTACACTTTGTGTAAATTGACGCCATGACCAGGTAACTGATATGAATGTTGCGGCCTGAACAAGTAAAACTACACCTAGTACCATTAATACCAGTTGTGATTGCAATGACTTTGGTATAAGCTTTTTCAACATTCTATGGTGCAAAACGGTAGCCTACGCCCCATACAGTTTGTATCCATCTGGGGTCACGGGGGTCTTCCTCAATGACTCTGCGCAGACGCAAAATTGCAATATCTATTGCCCTGTCGTTACGCTCACCCTCTTCATCGTCACGCGCCAGTACAAGCAAACGTTCTCGAGATAATGGTTTGCCAGGGTTGCTTACTAGCGCCTCTAGCAGGTTTGTTTCACCACCGGTAAGCTTTATTACTTTGCCATTTTTAGTTAGTTGTCTAGTAACTGGACTGTATATAAATGGGCCAAAGCTTACCGGGTCATTTTTTGTTAGTGCAGATGCACCCTTTTTGCGTCGTAAAACAGCCTCTATTCGGGCGAGTAGCTCACGTGGGTCAAATGGCTTACCAAGGTAATCATCGGCTCCTGCTTCTAGCCCCAATACACGGTCTACTGTTTCATCGCGTGCTGTGAGTAAAATAACGGGTATATCTTCACCTTGTTCGCGCAAACGTCGGCATGCTTCTGCACCATCACCGCTTGGCATCATGCGATCTAGTACTATTAGGTCAGGTGAATAGCGCATAATACGCTCAGCAAGATCACTAGCATCGGGTGCCAACAGGGTGTCGTAGTTATGCCTATTAAGGTAGTCGGCTAGCAGTTGCCGCAGTGCGGGGTCGTCATCAACTACTAATACTTTTGTAAGAGGTGTGTTCATAATATTAAAGTTTGCCCTTGCATATAAAACAGTGCAAGAGTCTGGTAACTATTTGAAATGGGTGTTAAGTGGGCAAAGTGTGGCAAAGACTAAACGTCATCACACGCATATTACGTCATAGGGTGCAGTTTTTGCGCCGTAGGCTGGCAGGTTACTTATGGCTGTCCGATTTACCGGCCATGCTAGGGTGGTCCGTGCTTGCTGGCTTGTTTGCGGCTTTAACCACTATTGGTTTTCATGAAGGCATGAGGCTAATACAAGACTTCGTAACAGGTCGTAGTGGTTCTATAGTTGCAGTAACAACTAGTCTACCGTGGTATGGCCGCTTACTATTTCCTGCTGCAGGTGGTATAGCTGCTGGAGTATTGCTGTGGCTAGCTCGTCATACCAGAGCCGGTAGTCATTCAGACTATATGGAGTCTGTAGCCATAGGCGATGGTAGGCTTTTTATAAGGCAGGGGTTACTACGATCTCTATCCTCCCTTTGCACTGTATCGTCTGGGGGATCTATAGGTCGTGAGGGTGCAATGGTGCATCTGGGCTCTATGGCTGCCTCAGCAATAGGTCAGTTTGGGCGATTTAGTACCGTGCGCTTAAGGTTGTTGGTTGCCTGCGGTGCTGCTGCTGGTGTGGCAGCTGCTTATGGAGCTCCTATAGCCGGTGCCCTATTTGTGGCAGAAATAGTTCTGGGTACTATGGCAATGAGTAGTTTGGGCCCTTTATTGGTGGCCGCAGCATCAGCAAATATAGTTATGCGAATGAGTGGCCACTACACTACCACATATGCAATGTATGGTATGTCTCAAATTGCCGGTTACAAGGTTTTGCCATTTATATTGCTCGGAGTCCTAGTGGGCTTGGCTGCCCCCTTGTTTCTAAAAATTCTTGATTACTCACGTACACTGTTTAAGAAAACAAAGTTACCCCTACCTTTCAGGTTGGGTTTAGGCGGCCTTATGTTGGGAGCTTTATTAATTATCAGGCCAGATGTAGCGGGTAATGGTTACAGTGTTGTGCATTCTTTTTTATATTCAGATTGGGCATGGCATGCTGTACTTCTTATTCTTTTACTAAAGGTATTGGCCACGGCCCTTACAGTAGGGTCTGGTGCTGTTGGTGGGGTCTTTACTCCAGCTTTATTTGTTGGGGGCGCATTCGGAACTCTTATAGGACAGGCTATTGCATGGCTGTTTCCTTCAATAAGCGTTAGCGTTTATATGTACACGCTTGTAGGCATGGGTAGTTTTCTTGGTGCAGCAACTAGTGCGCCACTTATGGCTATATTAATGATTTTCGAGATGACTCTTAGCTATCAAATAGTGTTACCTTTAATGATAGCTTGTGTGGTAGCGTACTTCGTTTCTAGGGCTGTTGCCGAAATAGCCATGTACGACATTACTCTCGCTCGTGAGCGTGATGCCAGATTACGCCATCAGCTAAGCCATACGACACTAGCGCAGCTTATACGTCCTGCTAACACAATAGTTAAAACTAGTACTCCGGTATCAGAGGCCTTGCAAATGTTTGTCGACTATCCTGTGCGCTACATATATGTAGTAGATGAAGACAATATTTACCAAGGTGTTATAGCTCAGCAAGACTTAACCAGTCTAATGTTAAGTCAGCGTGATGCACAAAATACACTTGCAGGTGATGTGCTTAGGTTAGACTATGTGCGCACATTAAGGCGCGATATGACTCTGGACAGAGCTCAGGATATATTCGTGCAGTTTCAGGGGGAACGTTTACCTGTTGTTAGCGGAGACGAAGCACCGCGTCTTCTCGGGGTTGTTTACAAGTCCTCATTGCTTGAAAAGTATAGTGCAATCAAGCGTTCATTAGATCAGTCTGCCGGCGCCTTTACCGATTACCGTCGAGTTCGTCGTAAAAACGTGGGCTAATTTTAAGGTTTATGTTGTCTGAACTTCACGTTTTACAAGAAACTTTTGGCTTTGAATCATTTATTGGTAAACAGCATGAAATCATCAAACATGTAATCGATGGTGGCAGCGCAATGGTTCTTATGCCTACCGGTGGTGGTAAGTCGTTGTGTTATCAAATTCCAGCTTTATTGCGCCATGGTACCGCTATAGTAATTTCACCCCTGATTGCGCTTATGCAAGATCAAGTATATGCACTTAAGGGCTTAGGTATTCGTGCAGCGTTTCTTAATTCATCACAGTGTTTTGAACAGGCCAGACAGATAGCGAACAGCTTTGTTAAGGGGGAGCTAGACCTTCTGTATGTTGCTCCAGAGCGTTTGTTAACCAATCGGTCAATGGAGCTGCTAGAGCGAGGACGTATAAGCCTTTTTGCTATAGATGAGGCACATTGCGTATCCCAGTGGGGTCATGATTTTCGTCCAGAGTATCTGGGGCTGTCAGTGTTGTATAAGCGATGGCCTAATGTTCCGCGAATAGCTTTAACTGCTACTGCTACCACAGCTACTCGCAAGGAAATTGCAGAACGGCTGGGCCTTATAGACGCACCGCATTTTGTGTCATCTTTTGATAGGCCTAATATTTACTATCAAATAACTGAAAAAAACAATGTGCGTCAGCAGCTGCTACATTTCATAAAAACACAACATAATGGTCATAGCGGGATAGTCTACTGTTTATCCCGTCATAGGTCGGAGCAGATAGCTGCGTTTCTAGTTAGCAATGGAATAAGGGCCTTGCCTTATCATGCTGGTCTTGATGGTGTTACACGACGCAATCATCAACAGATGTTTTTGAAAGAAAATAACATAGTTATGGTAGCGACCATTGCGTTTGGCATGGGTGTTAACAAACCAGATGTCCGTTTTGTGGCGCATATAGACATGCCAAAGTCTATAGAGGGATATTATCAGGAAACAGGTAGGGCAGGGAGAGATGGAAAGCCGGCAACCGCCTGGTTGGCTTACGGCCTTAACGATGCTTTACAGCGCATGCGCATGATACATAACACCCCTGCTTCACGTGAAGTAAGAATGCATATGATACAGCACCTAACTGCAATGCTTGCGTTGTGCGAAAGCAGATACTGCATCAGACAGCATTTACTTCAATATTTTGGAGAAAGTTCCTCATCATGTAAGTATTGTAATACTTGTGATAACCCGCCAGCATCATGGAATGGCACAACAGCTGCACAAAAAGTGTTATCTGCTGTGTACCGATTATGGAATGAGCGAGGGCAGCGTTTTGGGGCTAATCACATAATTGATATATTGCGCGGCAAAGCAACCTCAAGGGTAATACAGTACGGCCATGCAAGCCTTTCAGTTTTTGGTGTAGGTGCCGATATGTCTGAGCGAGCTTGGAGATCTGTGCTGCGTCAATTATTAGCAAACAACTTAATTAATGTTGATGAAGAGGGGCACAATACCTTGGTTTTAAACGCTGATTCAGTGGCTATTTTAAAAGGGCAAAAAGAACTCACCCTGCGTAGCCAAGATTATTAGCTTATGTCTAGACGCTGTTGTTGTTCTTCTTTCTTAGGCACATCAAGGCCCATATGACGCCAAGCTGTTTGCGTTGCTATGCGCCCTCGGGGTGTTCGCTGTACAAACCCATGTTGTATAAGATATGGCTCAATAACGTCTTCTATAGTGTCACGCTCTTCACCTATGGCCGCAGACAGGCTATCTACTCCTACTGGGCCACCATCAAACTTATGAATAATTGCCTCAAGTAGCTTTCTGTCCATAAGATCTAGCCCATATGGATCTACCTCTAGCATGCTTAATGCTTCATTTGCCACTTGCTGCGATATTTCACCCTTATACTTAACTTGTGCATAATCGCGCACTCTTCTTAGTAATCGGTTGGCAATACGAGGAGTACCTCTTGACCGCCTTGCAATTTCTGCGGCTCCATCTGGCTTAAGGCTTGCGTTTAATAGGCCAGCACTTCGCTGAACAATGTGTGTTAGGTCTTCTGCTGAGTAGAACTCTAGGCGTGATACTATTCCGAACCTGTCTCGCAAAGGGTTGGTAAGCATTCCTGCCCGGGTTGTGGCACCTACTAGTGTAAAAGGTTGTAAGTCTATTTTCACGCTGCGTGCAGCAGGGCCCTCACCTATAAGAATGTCAATTTGGAAATCTTCTAGGGCCGGGTAAAGTATTTCTTCAACAACAGGGGAAAGACGGTGTATTTCGTCTATGAAAAGTACGTCGTTGCATTCCAGATTGGTAAGTAAGGCTGCTAGATCGCCCGGACGTTCCAGTACTGGGCCTGAGGTTTGTTTAAGTTGTACACCTAACTCATGAGCCACAATGTGTGCCAAAGTGGTTTTACCAAGACCTGGAGGGCCAAACAGCAATACGTGATCTAGTGCGTCATTACGCTGGCGGGCGGCCGTAATAAATATTTCTAGCTGTTCACGCACACGTTGCTGACCAGTGTAGTCAGACAGGCTTTTAGGTCGTAAAGCGCGCTCAAGAGACTCTTCATTTGGGGAGGTGCTGTTGGGCGTAACTATACGGTCGTTCTCAGGCTGCGGTGTTAGTGATTCCGGATGTATTGCCATGGGCTTACTCTGATGTGCATTAATTATGATGATAACGCTTTAAGGGCCTGCCTTATACCATCAGCAGTATCTATATCTTTCGGTAGGCTTTTCACAGCTTTACGGGTTTCGGCGTCACTATACCCAAGTGCAGCCAATGCCTGATATATATCGTCGCCATTACCTTTGTTACTTGTGGTAGACAATGTGCTAGATACGTAAGAATCAAGCTTGCCTTTCAATTCTAGTAATAGGCGTTCTGCTGTTTTTTTACCTATGCCGGGAACTGTCATTAATTGACGAGCTTCTTGAGCTGCTACTGCATGTGCTAGCTCGTCTACCGTCAGGCCCGATAAAATAGCTAGTGCTGTTCTAGCACCTATACCACCTATTTTTATAAGTATACGGAACACGCTACGTTGCTCCGAAGATGTAAACCCGTAAAGTGCATGTGCGTCATCGCGAACTATAAGATGTGTGAATAGACTTACTTTGCCCCCTACCTCGGGCAGATCATAAAAAGTGGTCATGGGTACATCAATTTCGTATCCTACACCAGATGTATCAATACATATTGTGGGTGGATTTTTTTCTATAAGAATACCGGTTATACGGCCTATCACTTATAAACCTCTTTATTTTGAGCCAGCTAAATGGGCGGGTGGTATTGAATGAGCATGGCAGATAGCGCAGGCAAGTGCATCTGCAGGATCACTTGCTGGTAGCCCGCTTAAGCGTAACAGATTCTGCACCATGTGCTGCACTTGCTCTTTTTGTGCATGTCCATAGCCTACCACAGCTTTTTTGATTTGCAGGGCTGTGTATTCATATACATCCATTCCACAATCAGCCAGAGCGCACATTGCTGCTCCTCTGGCCTGACCAAGAAGCAGTGTAGAGGCCGGATTTGTATTTACAAATACTTTTTCAATAGCAGCTACGTGTGGGTTAGTAGCATTAGCCACCTCACGTATATCGTCAAGAATACTTTTAAGTCTAGCTGCCAGTGGAGCTTTGTC